>NZ_LQYX01000121.1:294341-344767 GCF_001587475.1 Geobacillus sp. B4113_201601 | reverse complement strand
CGATGTATAGGCTCGTTCGATCAACCTCCTCATTCGTCGGCTCCTCTATCCCGCATTTGTTTGTATCCATCGTGTCTGACACGCTCAGCATCTCGCTTCACTCCTTCATTTACGTTCACCATAAATGGTAACATAAGTAATAAAGGTATAAATTTTTATACCATTTTGGCTCATCACCACAACATGTACTTGACAGACGGTTCACTTCTCTGCACAAGTGTATGCAAAACATGATTGGTTTCCTGTTCTTTCTTGGTTGCATAAGTCAGGTAAGTGATGAAAATATCAAGTACAACTTTTGGTGAAGAGCCCCATTTTTTCATGAATTGATTAGTTATATTTACCTATTTTTTACACAAAGAAGGTGGAACACGTATACATCGGCCATGAGCGCTTGTCTGTTCCACGGTTGATTTTCCGCCGTCTGACGGCGGAAGAATGGCAAAAACGGATGGCGTATGTGCAAAAAAGAAAAAAAGAAAAGGGAAGGCGCTGACACGCCAAACCCTTGAACAAAAGAAATACCACATCTTACCGACGAATTTACCACAAGAGTCGTTTGGTCAACAGGTTTATGAGCTCTATTCCCTGCGCTGGCCAATTGAATTGTTGTTTAAAGCCTAGAAAGGCTGGTGAAAAATCGCTGTTTGCCTTGATCGATGATGGAACGCGTGAACATAGAAGCTGATGCAAACGGTTTTTCTATTTGAGAAACGATTGCGAGAAGCGGTTGCGTGAGTAAATCACCGCCCCCTAGAAATCTGTATTTGATTTGCAGAAAGTCAAGAAGATGAAGAAAGAACGTTTCGAATGCCATTTATACGAGACGTTGATTGCCATTTTGTGGTCACCCAGACGTTTCTGTTTCAAGCTCGGATGTATTGGCATCAAAAGGAAGACATTCAAATCAGTGAACGGAAAGCACTCGATCTTCTCCAATCGTATTGGCACCAGTTGCTTTTACGTTCGCCTAGGGCGGAAATCAACCTTTCCTCTCTCCTTTCCCTGTTGCGAAAACATGCCAAGAAAGATCGAAGGAAAGGGAAAGAAACGGCATCGGATATCTTAACGAAATGAGGGATAGGGTAGAAGCGGTGCCGTTCCGTCGCCCTATTGACGTGGACGGGGCGGGGCGGAAAGCAGCATTTCCCCGTACTGCCGCATCTGTTCGCCCACCGTGCAGCGCTGAATGCAAAACGCCTGGGCGTACGTTTTTCCGTACTCTTTGCGGAACGTGCTCTTTAAAAAACAGCCATCGCAGTACATTTCTTCAAGCTGAGCGATTTGTTCCAATATTTCTTTCCGTCGGTTTCGCTTCTTTCCCATCGAACCTTACCCTTTCTCTGTCAATTCCATCCGGCTTGTGATCAGCTGCCCGGCAAGCGCTTGGCGGGCGAGCGCGTCCGCCTCTTTATTTTGCTTGCGGGAAATCGGTTCATACAACGGGTCGATGTGAAGCTCGCGCAGTTTTGCCTCGATACGGTCGAGCCAAGCGTTGTAATCGTCTTCAAAGCAAGGCCAGTCGCCCGACAGCTGCTTCAAGACGACGTGAGAATCGCCGCGAAACGTCACCGGCAAATGATGGACGCCAAGCTCCTCAAGCAGCTGCATCACAAACCAAAACGCCGCATATTCGGCCTCGTTGTTCGATTTGATTTCGCTGAGGCGGCGGTTGGCGCGCAGCCGGTAGCGCCGGTCGTTTTGCTTGTAATACACGACCGCGCCGACACCACCTTGGGAAGTTTGATGATCGAACCCGCCGTCGAAATAAACGACGACTTCATGCGGTTCGGCCGCGATTTCTTCAAGAAGTTTGCCAAGCTCCTTTTTCGACCATGCCGTGCCGTTTCGATCCATGAACTCGAGCGCCTTCGTCCGCCCGGTTTTTTCAAAATCGCCCGCGACGGCGAGCGCGTCTTTCGCCTCGAGCCATTCCGAAGTCAACCGCACCGCCTGTTTGTTGGGCGTGACGTACGTCCAATGAATTTGCACCTCCAACGTTCTGCCACCCTTTCGCATCACGATGATTGAGGCTGCTTTTTATTTTACCACACTCGTTCCCGTCTGTTCATCGTTTTCCGCCTCGATCGCTCTGTTTCAAAAAAGTATGTTTTTTTCGGCGCATTTATGATACACTAGCGGCTAGCAGCCGATCAAATGGCTCGACGTGAACAGACAAACAAGGGGGGATCGAATTGAAGCAGCAAACCGTCGCCGATCTTAGTTTGCTGGCGGTGGCGTTCGTCTGGGGGGCGACGTTTGTCGTCGTCCAAAACGCCATTTCCTTTTTAGAGCCGTTATCGTTTAACGCCGTCCGCTTCAGTTTGGCCGGCTTGTCCTTGTTCGCATGGACAGCCATCGTTTCCCGCCCGCTGCTCGGCCAGTTATCATGGCGGATCGTCGGCGCCGGGGCTTGGATGGGGCTATGGCTGTTTAGCGGCTATGCATTCCAAACGGTCGGGCTTTTGTATACAACTTCCTCGAAAGCAGGCTTTATTACCGGGCTGAGCGTCGTGCTCGTGCCGCTGTTTTCGTTTTTGATGCTAAAGCAAAAACCGACCGCAAATGCAGCTGTCGGAGCGGTGCTCGCCGCCTTCGGTTTATATTGGCTGACGGGCGGAGCCGAGCTGTCATTCAACCGCGGCGACGTTTTCGTCTTCTTTTGCGCCATTTCCTTTGCCATGCACATTCTTATCACCGGTCAATATTCGTCACGTTATTCGACATTGCTGTTAACGATGGTGCAAATTTTTACCGTCGCTGTCCTCTGTTTCATCTTTGCTTTTTGGTTTGAGGAGGCGACAAACATATGGAACACGGCGGTGCTCCGCCGTCCGGAAGTGTGGGGGGCGCTCGCGATCACCTCGCTATTGGCGACGACAGCCGCCTTTTTCATCCAGACAAAGGTGCAAAAATATACGACGCCAACCCGCGTGGCGCTCATTTTCGCTACGGAGCCGGTGTTCGCCGCTTTGACGGCGTATCTTTGGGTGGGGGAACGGCTGTCGCCATCCGCTTGGCTCGGCGGCTTCGCCATTTTGGCCGGCATGATCCTCTCTGAACTTCCAAGTGCACGCTTATGGGGGAAACGGTGGCGGGAAAAACGGAACATCTCCTCATAGCAACAAAAGCTGTCCTGCATGAAAGGTGGGACAGCTTTTTTCTTCGTCGCATTGGGCGTCACTGTCCATCATCCCGGCAGCGAACCGATCCACGTCTGCAACGTTTCTCCGCTTGAAAAACGAAAGGGACGGCGCTTCCTTGCTCGTTCACTTGCCAACCTTCCCAAAAGACGGTGAAAAACACGTTTTTCTAAGGGAAAAAGAAACATGGCGTCCATCCTGCTTTCCAAATTAAGAAATGGCATAATGCAGCTTCATTGTCCGGTCCATCTCATCCTCCTGAAGTGCCGATGCCTCATTCGCTTCACCGTCTAGCCTTTCGCCGGCGGCGGCACGCCTAATGGGAAACAGCGCCAGTCGCGATCCCAAGAAGCGCTCCGCCGACGACTTCGATCGGCTCGTGGCCGAGGCGGGCGCGGAGCTGTTGCTGCCGTTTTTTGTATACGGCCTGTTGCGGATCGTCTTCGAGCTTTTTCACCTCTTCGGCAAGCTCGTTCAGGCGCAAGGCGAGTTCGCCCGCCTGGCGCCGCACCCCTTGGGCATCGTACATGACGATTAATCCGAACAGCGCGGCGAGCGCAAAATCAATCGTCCGCATCTCCCGCTCTAACGCGATAAACGTCGCCAACGCCGAAACGCCGGCGGAGTGGGAGCTCGGCATTCCCCCTGTTTCGAAAAACAACCGCCAATCCCATCGGCCTGTCTCAAGCTGTTTGATCGGGATCTTTAAAAACTGTGCTAGCACGATCGTTGCGAGCGCCGTTTTTAGCCCTTTGTTCATCGCTCTTCTCTCCTTTGCCGGCCGTGCTTTGCTTATATTTTCACCTAGACCGGCCATACTATCCAAGTGGAGGTGAAAACGATGGCGAAAAACGGCGGCCGCAATCGCGGGACGAAGGCACCGGGCGTCAACCCGCAAGGCTTTGGTCAAGACGGAACGTTCACCCCGGATCCAAAAAGCAAGCTCGAAAACGCGGCGAAAAAGCGGAACACAAAATAAAGCAGGCTTCCCGGTGCGGAAGCCTGCGTTTTGTCGTTATTGCTTCACTTTCGCCAGTTTTTCGCGCAGCACCATTTGCAAAATGCCGCCGTGGCGGTAGTAGTCGATTTCGACTTCGCTGTCAAAGCGGACGATCACGTCAAACTCTTTTTTCTCACCCGTCTCTGGGTTCGTCGCCGTCACTTTGACAAGATCGCGCGGTTTGACGTTTTCATCGATGTGAATGTCAAACACTTCTTTGCCCGTCAAGCCGAGCGTTTCCGCGTTTTCGCCTTCTTTGAATTGCAGCGGCAGGACGCCCATCAACACGAGGTTCGAGCGGTGGATGCGCTCAAAGCTTTCGGCGATGACCGTCTTGATGCCGAGCAAGAACGTTCCTTTCGCCGCCCAGTCGCGCGAGCTGCCCATGCCGTAGTCTTTGCCGGCGACGACGACAAGCCCAGTGCCATCCTGTTTGTATTTCATACACGCGTCATAAATCGACATCACTTCACCGGTCGGCCAGTACGTCGTGTAGCCGCCTTCTGTGCCCGGCGCGATTTGGTTGCGGATGCGGATGTTGGCGAACGTGCCGCGCATCATCACTTCATGGTTACCGCGCCGCGAACCGTACGAGTTGAAGTCTTTCGGCTCGACGCCTTTCGAGATCAAATATTGGCCGGCTGGCGTGTTTTTGCCGATCGAACCGGCTGGTGAAATATGGTCGGTCGTGACCGAATCGCCGAATTTGCCGACGACGCGCAAGCCGGTAAGCGGTTCGACTTGGCGCACATCCGGGGACAGCCCTTCAAAGAACGGCGGATTTTGGATGTACGTCGAGTTTTCGTCCCATTGGTAAAGCGGCTCATCCGTCGTTTCGATGGCGTTCCAGCGCGGATTGCCGTCGAACACGCGCTCATATTCTTTGCGGAACAGTTCCGGATCGACCGCTTGCTTGACGACGTCTTTCACTTCTTCCATCGACGGCCAAATGTCGCGGAAGTAAACGTCATTGCCGTCTTTGTCTTTGCCGATCGGCTCGTTGAGCAGATCGATGTCGACCGTGCCGGCGAGCGCATAGGCGACGACCAGCGGCGGCGACGCCAAATAGTTGCCTTTCACTAGCGGATGGATGCGGCCTTCAAAGTTCCGGTTGCCAGACAGAACGCTTGTGACAAGCAAATCGCTTTCCGCGAGCGCTTTTTCGAGCTCCGGCGCAAGCGGGCCGGAGTTGCCGATACATGTGGTGCAACCGTAGCCGACGATGTTGAAGCCGAGCTGCTGGAGATACGGCAGCAAGCCCGAGTCACGCAAGTAGCCGGTAACGACTTTCGAGCCCGGCGCAAGCGACGTTTTCACGTATTTCGGCACTTGCAAGCCTTTTTCGACCGCTTTTTTCGCCACCAAACCAGCCGCCACAAGGACGTATGGGTTGGACGTATTCGTACAGCTCGTGATCGCCGCGATGACGACCGCGCCCGTTTTCAGCTTGACTTGTTCACCGTTCAGCTCGACGGTAATTTCCCGCTCCAAATCCGCTTCCGTCAGGCCGAAGCCTTGGTTGCCTTGCGGCGCTTTCACCGCTTCGCGGAACGATGGTTTCATTTTCGAGAGCGGGATCAAATCTTGCGGCCGTTTCGGTCCGGACAAGTTCGTTTCGATTTCCGACAAATTGATTTCGACGACGTCCGTAAACACCGGCTCCGGCGCGTCCGGCGTGTAGAACAAGCCGTTCGCTTTGCAGTACGCTTCAACGACTTGAACGTGATGCTCGTCGCGGCCGGTCAAGCGCAAATAGTCGAGCGCTTCAGCATCGACCGGGAAGAAGCCGCACGTCGCTCCGTACTCCGGTGCCATGTTGGCGATCGTCGCCCGGTCGGCAAGCGGCAAGGTCGCCACGCCCGGTCCGAAAAATTCGACGAATTTACCGACAACGCCTTTTTTCCGGAGCACTTGCGTCACCTTAAGCGCCAAGTCGGTGGCCGTCGCTCCGTCCGGCAACTTGCCCGTCAGGCGGACGCCGACGACTTCTGGCACTGGGAAGTAGGACGGTTGGCCGAGCATGCCAGCTTCCGCTTCGATGCCGCCGACGCCCCAGCCGAGGACGCCGATGCCGTTGATCATCGTCGTATGCGAGTCCGTGCCGACAAGCGTATCCGGGAACGCTTCGTATTCGCCGTTTTCCCCTTCGACTGCATGAACGACGCTAGCCAAATATTCCAAGTTCACTTGGTGGACGATTCCTGTAGCCGGCGGAACAGCCCGATAGTTGTTAAACGCTTTTTGCGCCCATTTCAAAAACTTGTACCGCTCGGCGTTCCGTTGAAATTCCAAGTCCATGTTGTATTCAAGCGCATCGTCCGACCCGTAACGGTCGACTTGCACCGAGTGGTCGATGACGAGATCGACCGGAATTTCCGGGTTAATTTCATACGGATCTCCGCCCAAATCGGCCATCGCTTTGCGCATGGAAGCTAGATCGACGACGGCAGGCACGCCGGTGAAGTCTTGCAAAATGACGCGCGACGGCTTAAACGGCACGTCGATCTCTTTCATTTCCGGCGTTCCCCATTTCGCCAAGTTCTCGACGTGCTCTTTCGTAATGACGCGGCCGTCGACTTGGCGAAGCACCGATTCAAGCAACACTTTGATCGAGTACGGCAGGCGGCTCACCTGACCGATGCCCGCTTCTTCAAGCGCTTGCAAGCGGTAATAATTGTATTTTTTACCGTTGACTTCGAATGAAGAGCGGGCGTTGAATACATCTTGTTTCGCCATATGTACAACCCCCTTCACTTCACAATAATACTATACTATTTTTTTGCGCAAAAGTCGAAAAAATCGTATCCATTCTCGCATTCCTCGCAAAGCTTGGCACGACTTTATCTTATTATAAAACGGGAAGGACTGTAAATCATGGATTTCTAATGACCTTCCTCCTTGTTTTCTTATCACGCCCTAGTCGGAATAATCCCCTTGTTTCATCACAAACTACAACCGGAGGTGAACGAAATGGCCAAACGAAAAGCCAATCACGTCATTCCCGGCATGAACGCGGCCAAAGCGCAAGGAATGGGCGCCGGCTACAACGAAGAGTTTTCCAATGAACCGCTGACCGAAGCGCAGCGCCAAAACAACAAAAAACGAAAAAAGAACCAGTAGCATGGCGGCCGCTCCGCCATCCCGGCCTGCCATAGCGCACAAAAAAGGGAATGTCCGCCGCCGGCATTCCCTTACTCGTTTTGATTGATTTCCTCCACCATGGTCTGCAAGTCGCTGCGAAATTTCTCGAGCTGCACGCGCTGTGTTTCCGAGGCGACTTCGAGCGCGTTTTCAATTTGGGCGAACGCCTCGTTGATTTCCTGACGCAGATGGGCCAGCTGGTGGCCGTAGTCGGCTTGATCGCGCACCAAGTGATCGTGCCATTCTTTCGCTTCCATCGTCGCCTTTTGCGCCGCTTGAAACGCGTCCTGTTTCGTTTTATGATACACCATCGCTCGTCCCTCCTTCGCGGTCGTTCACTACTTATCGTTTCAAACTGGGCGCAAATTATGCGCTGAATAAGCGAAAGCTCAACGCCGCATGCTAACGAACAAAGGAGGGACAACCAATGACAAACAAAAACGATGGCAAAGATATGCGCAAAAACGCGCCAAAAGGCGACAATCCCGGGCAGCCGGAGCCGCTTGACGGTTCGAAAAAAGTGAAAAACCGCAACCATACGCGGCAAAAGCATAATACAAGCCACGACATGTAAACGTCTTGGAGCGGCGCTGACCGCTTCGGCCCGGTCATAGGGCGCCTCTCCCTTGTTTTGTTCGTCTGTCGTCGCTTGTTCACACCTTGAACCGGATTGTACTTCCGGCGTTGCTTTTGGACACTGGTGTTTCGCCGCGGTCTCAATGAGTTTACGTAATAAAATTATGGTATACAAAATCGATTTGCTTTTCTGCCCCCTTGCCTAGAAGGCCGGTGATTTACTCACGCAACCGCTTCTCGGAATCGTTTCTCAAGTAGAAAAACTGGTTGTATCAGCTTCTATGTTCACGCGTTCCATCATCGATCAAGGCAAACAGCGGTTTTTCACCAACCTTCTAGATGACTGGTGAAAAACGGTTGTTTCTCTATAAACGATGGGGGGAGCGTGTGAAAGGCGATACCGATGCGACAGGGCTTTTCTATTTGAGAAACGAGGCCGGTAAACGGCCTGCTTCCTTCAATCACCGGCCTTCTAGGAGGCTGGTGATTGAATCGTAAATACGGCTTTACCGTGTCATTTCTCAATTCGAAAAACCTTGTCGCATCGATTCTGCTTTTCGTCTATTCTCCCCATTGAGTCAATCAGCCGTTTTTCACCGTTCTCCCAGACGATCGCGGGCAAGGGGAACGGCTTACGGAGCCATTCGTTCGTACAGTTCGATAAATTCCGCGGCCAACTCTTTGACCGCCATCGCGGTCATTAAATGGTCTTGAGCGTGCACCATAAGCAGTGTCACAACGGTCGATTGCCCGCCGGCTTCTTGTTGCAGCAGCGATGTTTGCAGCTCGTGGGCAGCTTGCAGCTCTGCGCCGGCCCGTTCAAGCAACCGGTGTGCTTCGGCAAATTCCCCTTGCTTCGCAGCGGCGATCGCTTCCATGGCATAGCTGCGGCCGTTGCCTCCATGGAGAATGAGTTGGAAGATCGTCTGTTCCTGTGTCTGCATAAGCCCCTCTCCTATATATTGATGAAATTCGCAGTACATGATCCGCTTACACTCATATCCGCCCGACACTCGTTGTCAGGCTCGAAATGAACATTCACGGTACGTGATCAACTGAACCCCGCGCTCGGTCATCTCGGCAACGAGCGTTGGGTCGGTCAGCACCGCCAGCTCTTCGACTCGTTGTTGACAATAGGAACTTCCTGACGCGAGCGGAACATCGATATACGCCGGGTGGCACATCACTTCCGCCGTCTGCCCGTCGCCAATTCGGTCGATAAGGGATAAAAAGCGGTCTTTCGTCAGCCCATCGCCGTAAAAATCCGGAAAAAAGACGTCGACGGTCGGCAGCCGATGCGGCCGTGCCGTCCGCACCGGGCGGATCGGCAACCGATAGCGTTCGGCCAATTGTTCCACAACCGGAAACACATTCGGGTGCTCATGAACGTGATGATGGCTGTCAATATGCGTCGGAGTGAGCCCGAACGAGAAAAAACGCTCCAACTGGGCGCAAAGCTCCCGTTCGATATCGCTGCGCCTAGCGCCGGCAAGCGCCTCCGCGCGCCGCGGAAACTCCCCGTTCTCGTTCACCAGCGATGGAACATTGGTCAGCGGCCGGCCGCACGTCAGCACAAAATGAATGCCGACGCCGAGTTCCGGATGGTCCTTCGCCAACCGGGCGGCGTGTTCGGCCGCCGGCATATTCGCCATTAGCGTCGCCGATGTGACGACACCGTTCTGAAACGCTTCCAAAATCCCGTAGTTGACCCCTTTCGAGTAACCGAAATCATCGGCGTTGACGATGCAATAGCGCGGCATTTCGTTCCTCTCCTTTACAGCGAGTGCGTTGCCCCCGCTCCGCTTGAAATCGTTGGATCGGCCTGCTCTTCGGCCGCTTTTTGTTTGTCCCAAATCGAGAAAAATGGATAGTAGATGGCAAATGCGATGAAGAAGTTAACGATTTGCAAAATACTCCCGGAAATTTTGCCTCCCGTCGCTAAATAGCCGCTGATCACGATCGGTGTCGTCCATGGCACGGCCACCCCGCTTGGTTTGGCGACAAGCCCGGTCGCCATCGCGGCGGAAACAACCACAAGCACGACAGGCACGAGAATGAACGGAATGATCAGCAACGGGTTCATGACGATCGGCATGCCGAACGTGATCGGCTCATTAATGTTGAAAATGCCGGGCGCGATCGCCAGCCGCCCTAAGCTTTTCAGCTGCCGGCTGTGGGCCCGAAGCATCATCGTCAGCGCCAACGCCAATGTCGCTCCTGAACCGCCGATATAAATCCAAAGATCAAAAAACTGTTGCGTAATGACATTGGGCAGTTCGGCATTCGGATTTTGCTGGAACACCATCCGGTTTTCATCCATCAGCGACAGCCAGATCGGCCCCATGACGCCGCCGACGATGGCCGCTCCGTGCAGCCCGGTCGACCATAGCAGCTGGACAAGCAGCACGGCGACAACGGCGCCAAATACACTGCCCCCGAGCACACTGAGCGGTTTGTTCAGGAGGACAGATACAATGTTATGGAAACTTTCAAACGGTGTCATTTCCAAAATCAGCCGGGCTACCCAGACAACGACGAGAACAGCTGCTCCCGGGATCAAAGCAACAAAGGAGCGGGCCACAGCAGGCGGCACCCCGTCCGGCAGCTTAATGACAATATTTTTTTGAATGATTTTCCGGTAAATTTCGGTTGACACAATCGCCAAAATCATGGCAACAAACAGCCCTTTGCTGCCGACCCATTGCACCGGAATGCCGCCGCTGACCATGATCGCCTCTTTTGCCCCTTCCGGCGTGAACGGCACTTGATACGGGGTCGCCAGCAAAAAAGCGGCCAGTGAAATCGCGCCGGCGGACAGCGCATCCACTTTATACTTTTCCGCCAGCCGATAGGCGACCCCGAAGCTGACAACAAGCGCCATAATATCGAACGTCGCTCCAACCGGATAAAGAAGCTTATCAAGCCAATGCTCGCCGAACCATTTCGCCATCCATTCGTTGTAACCAGGAATCGGCAAAAAGCCAAGAATTAAAAATAAAGACCCGATAATCAACAATGGCATCGACAAAATAATCCCGTCACGAATCGCCTGCAAATGGCGCTGTTCGGCAATCTTGCCGGCGACAGGCATCACGCGGTCTTCCAACATCCGAATAAACCGGTCCATCCGCTTCTACCCCCTGTTTATTTTTTTAACCGCAGCGCAAAGTCCAACACGCCGGCGCCGTTGACCCGCCCATAGTCAGCTGGATTGATGACGTCAACCGGAATGCCGCGCGCCTCTCCTTCTTTCTTCAAGGCGGCAAACTTATAGCGGATTTGTGGGCCAATGAGCACAACATCCGCCCGATCGAGATGGTCTTTCGCCTCATCGGCAGAGACAGCCCAAATAGTGGCTTCCATCCCCCGTTCCTTGGCTGCCTCTTGCATTTTCGTCACAAGCAAACTCGTCGACATGCCGGCAGCGCAAATGAGCAAAATGTTCATCCGCTTTCTCCTCCTTTTTTGATTATTCATTATTGTTTAAGCAAATTTCATGCCAACATCTAAAAAAACAGCGCCGAAGCGGATGGAACGGTTGTGTGTCAACGAACGGAAACTGTGTAATGGAAGCGTTTCCAATTATCGCGCCTTATCCATCTCGTTTTCCTTGCAGCGAGCGAAAAAAGTGAACGATATGACACAGTTCATCTTCATCGATGCAGACACCGTACTGCTGTTCAAGCGGAAACAACCCCTCTTTGACCGCCCTGTACAGCGCGCCATCTTCATCTTCATGCCCGCAAGCTTTCGCTGCTCGTCGGTCACCGCCCGTTCTCTCTCCGGACAACAGACGATCGAGCAAGCAGCAAAGATGAAAGACAAGCCCCACCAGATCGCGGCCATCCGCTTCAAGGCCGAGCTCCCGACCAATCGCCGCCAGCGCAGCGCGAATGGCAGGAATGGCTCGCGCCGGCGCGAGGTGGCGGAGATGACCGGTCAGCTCTCTAGCCATATGCATATGAATTTCCTCGACATCGGCTAACGCTTGAATTTCTTTCAGCGCCCTCAAGCTAAGCACGTCCTCAAGAGAAAAGTGCGGGATTCGCTCATCAAGGCAAAGGTGGCTGACAATACAGACGATGCGGAAATGTTTCGCGACGTTGGACAAGGTTTGCCGCGCTTCTTCCGCATCTGCCATTTGAATCGGAATAATGCGCCACATGCGCTCATCGAGCTGCAAATACGTTTCCAATATATGCTTTAGCGCCAACGCGCTTCCTTTCCCTGTAAAGCAGGCGGTGACGATCGCCAGCATGTCCTGCTCCGCGGCCTCCTCCTCCCAAAGCGGCCCGCGAATGTAAAACGGCGCTGCGGCTTTCACTTCTTCGTAAATTTCCTGAAGCGCATAGCCGAGCATCGCTTTGCGGGCCGCTTCGAGCACGTGCGGCGTGCTGGCGGCGGAAATCACCCGCACCGGAACGGCGAGCTCTTTTTCCAAAAAGTTCGAAAACGACACAAGCGATCCCATGTCAACAAGCAACAGCGCCCCTTTTTTCGATGCGACGGGCTGCAGCACCGCTTTCACCTGCTCGTAAATCCGTTTCGGGTCGGCATCAAGCGGCATATCGACCGCATGCACACACGCGGCGGCCAACAGCTGGTTCACGACGTCCGCCATCGCCGAAGCTACACCGTTGCCATGCATCACAACGACGATCGCCACCCGTTCCTCCCGCTCTTCGGCTTGCTCCTCGTGGAACGCAAAAAACATCGTCAAAAATCCCGCTTCATCGATCGGGAAGTCGATATGCGCCCTTTCTTCCATCAGCTGAAGGCAGTCGAGCGCGACGGCGAATTCCTGCTTATAGGCGGCGCGAACTTCATTCAGTTTCGGATGGGAAACGATCGTCCCGGCCCGCAGGCGGTTGATCGCCGTTTGAATGTGCATGGCAAGCGCATACATCACCTTCTCGGCGAGGCGGCGTCCAAGTTTTTTCTCCGCATAGACAACCATCGCTTTGGTCAACTCAAGAACGTCCGGAGCGACCATTTTCTCGAGATCGCGGCGATCGCGGATGCGCCGGTCCACCCCTTTCATGTATTGCGAGAAATAATGCTTAATGTCCATTTCTAGCAATAGGTCCAGTTCGTCGCCGGCGATGCCGCGCTCTTTTAGTTCTCCGTATTTGCGCTCAATCGCGCCGTAAACCGATTCCGATTCCGCCGCCGGCCCGCTCTCAACATCGGCCTCCCCCCCATGCGGCGGGAAGGCATACCACCGTCGCGGCAACGAATAAGAGGCGGCATGCGGATGTTTTTTCTCCAGCAAAAGCCCACTTTGCACTTGAAATGGCAAATCGGCGCGATGAATGCGCACCGCTTGTTTCTTTCCGGTGACATAGTCGGCGTAGGCTTTGGCGCAAACGAGCTGCACATCAGCCTTCAGCTGCCCGACGTTGTTCGGGCACGGGTAAAACAAAAACGCGCGCATGGCATTGGCGGAGACGTCAATTTCTTTTCCGAGCCGCACCGCCTCTTCCTGAAAAAACTGCATCACCAGCCGAAAGCGTTCCTCAAGCGTCCGCTTCTCCAGCGGCGGCAGCAAAATATGCATCGGAATGCGGCGGCGGAACGTTTTCAGCAAATTCGACTCCGGATTTTCTGTTGTCGCACAAATGAGCAGCACATTCGCTGTTCTCTCCACATCCGTCTCGCCAAGCCGGCGGTAAACACCGCGGTCAATAAACGTAAACAGCATTTCTTGCCCTTCGGCTGGCAGACGATGCACCTCATCCAAAAACAAAATGCCGCCGTCCGCCTTTTCAATCAGCCCTTTTTGCTCATGGGCCCCGGTATAGGCCCCTTTGCGGATCCCGAATAACTGGCCGAGCAGCAACTGGGGGTTGTTCGTGTAATCAGCGCAGTTAAACGTCACAAACGGTGCCCCCGGCGGAAAACGGCCAGCCGCAACGGCAAACTCGTGAAGCAGCTCCGCGAACATCGACTTCCCCGTTCCCGTCTCGCCGACAATCAGCATCGGCAGCCCTTTGGGCGGATATAAGACGGCAGCCTTTCCTTGCTCCACCGCCGCTGCCAAGCTCGGCTGCTGCTTGGCCAGCCGGTCGAGGCGCGTCATCGCTTTTGGTCCGCGCGCCAGCGCAAAGCGAACCGGCCTTCCGTTTTGCTTTTGCACTTTTCCCTCCCGCCAAAGGCGGTTTAAATCACGGCTGACGTTGGCTCGGTCGAACCCGAGAGCGAGAGCCAACTCTTCAGCGCTCACCCACCGTTTCCCATTCCGTTCCCATTCTTGCAGCGTTTCGTAGACAAGATCCACTCTTTTCACAGCCGCTCCCCCCTTGATCAACACATTCGCAACCGCACCGGCAAACTCCTGCCGGCTTCCCGCGGAAACGTTGAACCGATCTGCCGCCCTTCCTTGGCCGGACACCGCTCCACCGGTCGAAAAGCGCCCGCCTTTGTCAGCGGTGTCATGACCGTCAGTGCGAAAACATCGAGAACACGGTTGACCCTCACGAAGCCAGAAAAACCCCCCTTTTTTCTCAACAACATGGCGGCGGAACATGTTTTTCCCCGCCCTAGCATGAACATCACAACTCGTCGAAGAGCGATTTTCGTAGAAAAAAGAGCGTCCCCAAAAACGGGGAAACGCTCTCCTCTTTGTCGATCGGCTGTGCTTTACTCAACCGCCATCCTTTTTGAAGCCGAACCGTTTATTTCGTAAAGACGTGATGCCCAATGCGAATCGTCACCGGGCGCGACAACATCCATTTGTCTTTTGTCACCCTTGGATTATAAAAGTAAAGCGAGCCGCGGCGGTCGTTCGGAAACAAGGCCAACGCCTTGTCAACGGCCGCGTAATCTTGCTTGGTCGGCCGAATGCGGGTCAACTTTCCCGTTTTGACCGGCACAAACGCATAACCGCATTTCGTCTTTTGATAAATGACGCCGCGCACCGTTTTTGGAAACTCCGGATGCGTTGTGCGATTGAAAACGACAAGCGCCACTTCCACCTTGCCGGCAAACGGCTCGCTCGAACCGGTCTCCGCCTGCACCAACTGAGCGAGCAGCTTCCGGTCAGCGGCGCTTAATGTGATCGATTTCTTCTTTGCCGGCGCCGAAGCCGTCCGTTTCCCTGCCGTCGGAACTTTCAGCCGTTCTCCAGCGTAAATGAAGTCATGCTTTAAGCCGTTTAGCGCGCGCAGCGATGAAACGGTCGTATGGTATCGCTTGGCGATCGCTGACATCGTATCGCCCTTTTTTACTTGATAGTATGTATACGAGCCAGCCGCTTCCGTCGTCGGCCCCTGAAAGCCGAACGTCAAAAAACAGGCGGCAGCGAGCGCGATCATCGTCTTTTTCATTCCTTCGATCCCTCCCTAGCTCTCCACGTTCCTCCTAGCTTCTTTGTCTATTAGATAGATTAGCAGGCGGCGGGAAGGACGTCACTGTCTATCATTTCCATTCCTATCTAGACTTACCTTGCGAACGCTTGTTGTTCTAAGGCGGGACAAGTTTTTTTACAGTTGCGTTACAGTTGCGTTACGATTGATGACAGGCGCCGTTAGCGGTTTCTTTGTGGCGAAACAGCGGGAGCGCGTTTTGAGACGAGGCGGCGCCAAACTTGCCAAACAGCACGCTTTTCGACATAATAATAGACGAATCTTGCGCCAAATCGGGCCGGAAAGCGGGATCGCCTTTTGGTTGGAATACAACCCGGCGGCCGTCGCATCCAATGGCTTGACAGGCCAAAGGGCGCATAGCACCGAATTAACGCATGGGAGTGGGGATCATGCTGACGGGATGGTTTCTCTGGTTTATCCTGTTTTGGGTCGTTTTTTTGCTCGTTATGATGTCCATTGGCGGCTTTTTCATGTTTCGCAAGTTTTTAAAGCGACTGCCGAAAGAAGACGGAAAATCGGAGCTGGACTGGCAGGAGTATTACATTGAACAGACGCGCCATTTATGGGGGGAAGAAGAAAAAGCGCTTCTTGAGGAACTCGTTCGCCCCGTGCCCGAATTGTTCCGTGACGTCGCGCGGCAAAAGATCGCCGGCAAAATCGGTGAACTTGCCTTGAAGGAACAGGCGCCGCGCATCACGCGCGACCTGTTGATTCGCGGTTACATCATCGCAACGCCGAAGCGCGACCATAAATTTTTGATTCGGACATTGCAGGCGAAAAACATCGATCTCGCTCCTTATCAGCATTTGCTAGAAAGCCGCTGACCGTCCGCCGCTTTCCCGAAAAAGCGGTTCGCGAGCGTAAAAAAGCGCCCCGCTCGTTTTTCGGGACGCCATCATTTATGTGAGGACCGGCGGCTTCAACCGCGCGGCCAGCTTCCGATATGAAACGTACATGGCAATTCGCCACGGGACGATCATCGAAAACGCCAGCAAGTAAAACATTCCGCTTAATTGGCGGTAATCAATCGTCCGCCCTAAATACGTTTTCAAACCGAGGCGAATGATGATCAACCCAAGCAAAATCCAAATGAACGCCTTCGAACGTTTCAAATAAATGTCATGGCCGCGAACTTCAAATTTCGATGTTTTGATGAGGAACAACGAAAAAAACAACCCGAGAACGACCGCTTCGATGAGCTCGCCGCGCGTGACCCGGAACACCGGATCAATGAACATCAGCGCGCCGGTGCTCATAAACAGCGGCGGCAAAATGATTTTTTTGGCGTTGGTCGGCTTTTCCGACGCTTTTATGCGCACAAAAAAAACGAGAAACGCCATCACGACGGCGATGAGCGAAGTAACGAGCGTCAAAGCCATCACCTTCTTCCGACAAAAGTAGCTGGACAACGTTATTATAGCAAAAACCGTTTCGCTTGCCTACCACCACGTACCGATCACAACCCAGAAACTCCCTTTCCAAGTGCAAGTCTTTTTATAAAAGGCGGGCGACCGCTTCCAGCACGCGTTGTTCTTCAAATGGCTTGACGATGAAATCCGCCGCCCCCGCCTCGACCGCTTCCACGACCATGCGCTGCTGGCCGAGCGCCGAGCAGATGATGATTTTCGCTCCCGGATCCAACTCCTTGATCGCCCGCACCGCCTCGATGCCGTTCATCACCGGCATCGTGATGTCCATAATGACGAGATCGGGGCGCAGACGACGGTACAATTCCACCGCATCCTTGCCGTTTTCCGCCTCGCCGGCCACCTCATGATGACCCTTCTGCAAAATGCGCGCCAACGTTACCCGCATGAACTTCGCGTCATCGACCACTAAAACAGAAGCCATATTCCACTCTCTCCTTTTCCACGGAAATGTTGTAAAAGCAAAACATGAGTGCCTTCATTGCTCGGTCAAAGGCGACATAGCGCTTACCACGAAAATGTTGTAAAATCAAAACCCGGTAAAGCCGCCAAACAAGCTCGTCGCATACCCAATCAGTTTCGTCATCCAATCAAAATACAAAATCACGCCCATCGCGATCATGACATAGCCGCCCGCTTTCATCATGGACGCGCTATGGCGATGAATCCATTGCAGTTTGCCAAGGAAAAACGACAGTATGAAAAACGGGACGGCAAAACCGAGCGCATAAGCGAGCATATAGAGGATTCCCGACCCGGGATGGGTGGCCGCCAGCGCCACGACAGCCACTAAAATCGGGCCCATGCACGGCGTCCAACCAGCGGCAAACGCCATGCCGATCAGCATCGAGCCGACATAGCCGGAGGGCCGCTCACGAAACGATACACGCCGATCTTGCAGCAAAAATCCCGGCTTCCATACCCCGGCCACGACGAGACCGAGCGCGGCGATCACCACAGCGCCGATTTGCCGAATCACATCTTGGTAATCGACAAACAAGCGGCCGATTAGCGAGGTGCCGAAGCCGAGCGAAACAAAAATGAGCGAAAATCCGAGCAAAAAACAACCCGTATGCCATAGGCTGCGGCGATTGAGCATCGCGTTTTCTTCTTTCAGCTCGCTGACCGACATGCCGGTAATATAGGATAAAAACGCCGGATAAAGCGGCAGAGTGCACGGGGAAAGAAATGACAAAAACCCGGCGCCAAATGCGAGAAACACATTCAATTGATTCACGGGCGAATTCACTCCTAGTCGTTTCTATAATAAGTTGCTATTTTGTTTTCCATCCCACTGATGACTCTCATAACGGCTTGTACTTCGATGAAACCCGCAACAAAAAATCGGAAATTCTCATTTTGTTTTACGTAGCATTGTTCGCTCTTCTTGTCACCGTGCCAGCTTGTTAGATGATAAAGACGGGACATGGAGATCGGAAATGGTTTATTACAACCGATCTATATTTCTATTTTAGCAAAAATCCGCCCTTTCGTATAATGCGTTTCTCATGTTTTTTGGACAATTTTTCTATTTTCTATTTTTGTATTCATTGGTAAAATAGTATAAAATACAAGAGGAAAAGGGCGATTTTTCGTGCCAAAACAAAGCTTATTGACATTGATTGAACAAAAACGGATGGAGCTTGTCGATATCGTCGCCAAAACCGGACTGAACTCGCCGGCCGCTATGAAAATCAGCAAAGAACTTGACACGCTGCTCAACGCCTATCAGCGCGAGCAAAGAAACGAGCGAAAGCAAAGCGCCCCCCGCTAAAGCGGAACCGGCGCTTTTTCTTTGCCCAAAAGTGCCCATCGAACGCTGCCGGCGGCCAAAACGAAAAACCTTGCCGATGCTCCGCCTAGCGGCGGGCATCGACAAGGCCGTTTTGCAGCAAATACATTTGATAATAAATCCCCCGTTGCGCCAAGAGCTGCTGGTGCGTGCCGCGCTCAACGATTTCGCCGCGCTTTAGGACGAAAATTTGATCCGCGTCTTGAACGGTGGATAAACGGTGGGCGATCACCAGCGTCGTCCGCCCTTTTCGCATTCGCGCGAGCGCTTCTTGAATCGCTTCCTCGGTTTCTGTGTCAATATGGGCAGTCGCTTCATCGAGCACTAAAATTTTCGGATCGGCGGCGATCGTGCGCGCAAAGGAAAGAAGCTGGCGCTGACCGCTCGATAACGTCGCCCCGCGCTCAGCGAGCACATGGTCGTAGCCCCCCGGCAGCCGCTCAATGAACGGCTCGGCCTGCACCAATCGGGCGGCCGCCCTCACCCGCTCCTCATCGATGGCTTCGTTGTACATGCGAATGTTGTCCCGCACCGTTCCGTAAAACAAAAACGGATCTTGCAAGACAAGGCCTAGCCGGCGGCGGAGCTCGGTGCGCGAATAATCGCGGATCGACCGGCCGTCAAGCAAAATATCGCCGCGGTCAAACTCGTAAAAGCGCATGAGCAAGTTGATGATCGAGCTTTTGCCGCTGCCCGTATGGCCGACGAACGCGACCGTCTGTCCGGGGTGAATCACAAATGACACGCGCTTGATGACATCTCGTTTGCCATCGTAAGAAAAACTGACATCGCGAAACTCAATTTCACCGCGCTCGATCGTATACGGAGCTTGTTCCGGATGAAACGGCGCCTCCTCTTCGCGGTCAAGAAGGGCAAAGACGCGCGAGGCGGAAACGATCGCCTGTTGATATAGCGACAGGCGCATCATCATTTGCGTCACCGGCTCAAAAAAGCGCTCCAAATAGTTGACAAAAGCGTAGAGTACGCCGATCTCAACCGGGCTTTCGAGCGCCGAAATGCCAAAAAAGCCAAGCACAACCATAATCGAAGCCATATAGATCACATCGATCGCCGGCCGAAGCAGCAGCCCGTCAAGGCGGATGTTTCGCATCCCCGCCCGGTAGTGCGCCTCGTTCACAGCCGCGAACTCCCGGTAGAGGCGCTGCTGTTGACGAAACGCTTGAATGATGGCCATCCCTTGCAACGACTCATTCAATTTGGCATTCAGTTCGCTCAGCCGCTCGCGCATGTCTTGATAAAATACCGAGCTGTAACGGCGATACGTGCGCATAATGAGCGCGATGGCCGGCAGAATGAACAGGCAAAACAACGCGAGCCGGACGTTGAGCACAAACATGGCGATAAACACGCCAATGACAAACAGACCGTTTTGCACAAACACCGCTAAAACGCTAATAAACATGTCTTTGATGGCTTCCGTGTCATTCGTGACCCGCGAGACGATGCTGCCGCCTGGCGTTCGGTCGAAATAGCTCATCCCAAGGCGATGCACCTTGGAAAACACGTCCATTCGCAACGCTTGAATAATATATAAAGCGAGCCGCTGAAATTCAACAAGCTGAAAGTACGTGATCACGGTTTTCGCCCCGAGCATGCCGAGATAAGCGGCAGCCAACGCCGCCACCGGCTCAAAAGCCAGGCGGCCCGGCATGAGATAATCATCGATGAACACCTTCACCAAGTACGGTCCGGCAAGCTCGCCGGCCGTGGACAAAAGAAGAAGGAAAAGCGCAAGCGCGGCTTCCTTTTTGTATCTCCCCATGTAAGAAAGCAACCGCCAAAGCACCCGCCGCTGTTCTTTGGCCGTCAACGTCTGCCCGTTCATGCCATCCCTCCGATCTGTGGTCCTTCCACGAACGCTTCGAGCTGTTGGCGCTGATGCATGTCGCGATACCAGCCGTCTTCGGCCACGAGCTTCTCGTGGGTTCCGGCCTGCACGATTCGTCCGCCATCGAGCACCACGATCCAATCGGCATGCTCGACCGCGCTTAAACGATGAGCGGCGATGATTGTCGTTTTGCCGCGCCGCTCTTGTTTTAAGGCGGCTAAAATGCGCGCTTCCGTTTTCGCGTCAACCGCCGACAACGCGTCGTCCAAAATGAGCACTTCCGGATTTGTCAACAGCGCCCGTGCGATCGACAACCGCTGTTTTTGCCCGCCTGACAAAGAAACGCCGCGCTCACCGACAACGGTCGCATAGCCGTCTGGAAATTGAAGAATGTCCTCATGAATATGGGCGAGCTGCGCCGCCCGCACGATTTCCTTTTCCTCAGCCTCCAGTTGGGCGAAGGCGATATTGTCGCGCACGGAAGCCGAAAACAAAAAATGGTCTTGCGGGACGTAACCGATCGCCGAGCGGAGCGCCGACAGCGTGTAACTGCGAATGTCGTGGCCACCGAAGCGAATTTCTCCGTCATAGCCGTCAAACTCGCGCAGCAACAGACGAAGCAGCGTCGTTTTCCCGGCCCCGGTTTTGCCGACAACGCCAAGCGTCGCCCCGCTCTTGAGCCGAAATCGAATGTCCGAAAGCGCCGTCCTCATCTCCCCAGGATAGGCGAACCGCTTGATGTCGTACTCGATGTCGCCGCGCGGGGGAACGTCAATGGCATCGGAAGCTTCCTGAATTTCATCCTGCTCGGCCAGCAGCGCCCGCACCCGGTCATACGAGGCGCGCCCGCGCTCAACGATGTTAAACAGCCAGCCGAACGCCAACATCGGCCAAATGAGCAAGCCGAGATAGGTGGTAAACGAGACGAGCTCCCCAATCGTCAGTTCGCCGGTCAACACCATTTCGCTTCCAAACGCGACGGCGAGGAAAAACGACAGCCCGACAAGGAAGCCGATCGTCGGGTCAAAGAGCGCATCAATTTTGGCGACAGCGATATTTTTGGCCACCACATCTTCCGATTGACGGCGAAACGCCTCCACATCTTGTTTTTCATACCCAAACGCTTTGATCACCCGAACGCCGCTGATGCTTTCCTGCACTTTATCGTTGAGTGACGAGAACGCCTCTTGCGCCGTAACAAACCGCCGATGAAGGATCGCTCCGTAGCGGCTCGTCGCCACCGCCATCACCGGGAGCGGCAATAGACTGATGACGGTCAGCTTCCAGCTGATCGAAACCGCCATGGTCGCCAGCACAAATCCGCCGAGCGTCAGCGAATCGACAAGCGTCAAAATGCCGCTGCCGGCCGTTTGCTGGATCGCTTGCAAGTCATTGGTCGCGTGAGCCATCAGATCGCCGATCCGCTTCCGCTGGTAAAACGACGGCGACATCTTCGTAAAATGTTCATACAGCTCATTGCGGAGCTGGCGAGTGAGCTTGACGGCCGCTCCGAAAATGCAAATGCGCCAAGCATAGCGAAGCCCATAGAGCGCCGCCGCCACAACGGCAAGGACGGCAAGCCAGCGAACAAGCACGCCGCGCGTCATCGTTCCATTTTTCATATGGTCAACCAAAATGCCGATCACTTTCGGCGGAACGGTTTCGAAAAAGGCGACGACCACAAGCAACAACACACCGGTCATGTACGCTTTTTTCTCTTGGCGGAAAAACCAAAACAAGTCACGAAACACGCGCACAGTCCCATCCCCTTCCTTCGATTGCCGAACAATCGCTATATCATTGTAACAAAAATGAAAAAATTTTGAAAGGACATTTTCGCAAAATAAAAAGACACTCTTCATCGAGTGTCTATGTTTCCTTATTTCAGCTGGTTGTTCATCATTTTCATCATCTGGTTGATTTTCTTCTGCGAAGGCGTCATGCCCATTTGCATCATCATCATCCGAATCATCTGTTCATTGATCGGCGGATTTTTTTTCAAATAATTGATCATCGTTTTGCGGGCGATGAAAAACCCGATTGCCACACCGGCGATGAGCGCCAGCACGCCAACGAGAATCGTATCCCACATCGCAGCGATTTTCCTCCTTCTTGTTGTCTCTTTAACCAGTGTACTAAACGATGCGCCATTAGACAATATTCCGCCGCAAAAATCTTCACATTATGCGAATTTTCTCCCTAGCGCCGGCGCGCATAACCAATGGTAGTCCGCAAAATCGGCAGCCACCGCCAAAAACGTTGGCGCTAGTTTGGCGAGCGCCCGTCCGATGTCGGCAGCCAGCGTTGCGCTGTCGGCGACAAGCAACAGACGGCGTTTTTGGACGACAAGGAGCGCTTCCTCGCCAGATTCATGGCGCAAGATGAACATATTGCGTTCCAAATTTTTGCCGACGCGTCCAGTGAACGATTGTTTCAAGCCGAGCTCGAGACGGGAAAACGACAACCGTTCGGTGATGAACTCCACTTGCTTGCGGCAAATCGCTTTTAACGGCGCTTTCGCGTGTTGATGCTCCCGTAGCAGTTCGACAATTTTTTCCGTCCGATGGCGATAATGAGCCGCCACTTCATCCTTCAACAAATAAATCCAATAACGAACCATGTTCGATCCCCCATTTCCGTTCCATCTGTCTTTATTATAGAAAAAGAAGGGGGAAAAATATGTCTATTGCCGGCAATTTTTTTCACTAACATTGTCGATTTTTGCGCGCAGCCTTTCAACCTGTGGCCGCTTGCGGCAAGGCTTGGCCCAGCCAGTTCAGCCGCGCCGTCGCGGCCCAACAACAAGCGGGTAACTGACGCGCGACACCCCGAACGTCGGCGAAGGCGGTTCAGCCGCACGGCCGCGGGCCAAAAAACAAGCCGCCCTTGCTGCGGCGCAAGGGCAGCTGTCCCGACTCTCTTCCGAAGCTAACGAAGAAACTGGTCGATGTCCTCACCCGCTCAATAAACTAGGCAGTGGAGGTCGTCATCCGCCCAATGAACTAGGCGGTTGAGGTCGTCATCCGTCCGGAAGATCGGCTTTCTCCGCTCATTTTCCAAGCAGCGCTTTGACGCGGCGAACAACGTGGTCGACGGTAAAGCCGTACTCAGCCATGATTTTTTCTCCCGGTGCGGAGGCGCCAAACCGGTCAATGGCTAACACATCGCCCTCGTGACCGACGTAGCGCTCCCAGCCGAGCGAGGCGCCCATCTCAATGGCCAGCCGCTTCGTTACGGTCGGCGGGATCACTTCATCACGGTACGCTTTTGGCTGCGCTTCAAAGCGGTCCCACGATGGCATGCTGATGACGGAAACGTGAATGCCTTCAGCAGCGAGCGCTTCTTGCGCGTTCACCGCTAGGCTGACTTCGGACCCGGTCGCCAAGAGCAGCGCCTCCGGAGCGCCGTTTTTCGCCGGTGAGACGACATAAGCGCCTTTTTTCACGCCTTCATACGCCAGCTCCGCCGTTTGCGGCAACGTTGGCACATCTTGGCGCGTCAACACGAGCGCGGTCGGCTTGTCTGTCGCTTCCAGCGCCAGCCGCCACGCTGCGGCGGTTTCATTGGCATCGGCCGGTCGGATGACCGACAAGTTTGGCATGGCGCGAAGCGAAGCAAGATGCTCCACCGGCTCGTGCGTCGGACCATCTTCACCGACAGCGATGCTGTCATGCGTCAACACATACGTGACCGGCAGCCCCATGAGCGCCGCGAGTCGAATGGCCGGGCGCAAATAGTCGGAAAACACGAAGAACGTGCCCCCGAACACCTTCAATCCACCATGGAGCGCCATGCCGTTCAACGCCGCTCCCATGGCAAATTCGCGCACGCCAAACCAAATGTTGCGGCCCTCGTAGCTGCCCGGCAAGAAGTTGCCGCCGCCTTTGATGAGCGTTTTGTTCGAGCTCGCCAAGTCGGCCGAACCGCCAAACAATTGCGGCACCGCTTTAGCGATGGCGTTGATCACTTCCCCAGAAGACGAGCGGGTCGCTAGGCTTTTGCCCGCTTCATACACCGGCAGCACAGCTTCCCAGCCGGCAGGAAGCGTTCCTGCGATCGCTTGCTTCAACTGGGCGGCCAGCTCCGGATGCGCCTGTTCGTAAGCGGCAAAGAGCTCGTTCCATTCCGCTTCCTTTTTCGCTCCCGGTTCTTGCACGGTCTCCCGGAAATGAGCGTACACCTCTTCCGGCACATAGAAATCTTCGGCGAACGTCCAGCGGTACGCTTCCTTCGTCAACTTCGCTTCTTCCGCGCCGAGCGGAGCGCCGTGAACGCCGGATGTGCCCGCTTTTGTCGGCGCACCGTAGCCGATCGTCGTTTTGACTTCAATGAGCGTCGGCCGGCTGAGATCGGCCCGCGCTTCTTCCAACGCTTTTGCGATTTCTTCAATGTTGTTGCCGTCCTCAACGCGCAAATATTGCCAGCCATAGGCTTGGAAGCGTTGGGCGACGTTTTCTGAGAACGACAAATTCAGCTCCCCGTCCAAGGAAATGTCGTTCGAGTCATACAGGACGATCAAGCGGCCGAGCTGTAAATGGCCGGCAAGCGACGCTGCCTCGCTCGCCACCCCTTCCATGAAATCGCCGTCGCCGCAAATCGCGTACGTATAGTGATCGATGATGGGAAACCCGTCGCGGTTGTAAGTCGCCGCCAAATGCCGCTCGGCCATCGCCATGCCAACGGCCATCGCAATTCCTTGCCCGAGCGGGCCGGTCGTTGCTTCCACTCCTGGCGTATGACCGTATTCCGGATGGCCCGGCGTCTTGCTTCCCCATTGGCGAAACTGTTTGAGATCGTCCATGGACACATCGTACCCGCTTAAATGAAGCAGGCTGTACAGCAGCATCGAGCCGTGCCCCGCTGACAGGACAAACCGGTCGCGGTTGAACCAGTTCGGATTGGCCGGATTGTGGTTCATCCATTTCGTCCAAAGCACATACGCCATCGGCGCCGCTCCCATCGGCATGCCCGGATGCCCAGATTTCGCCTTTTCGATCGCGTCGATCGACAGCGTTCGAATGGTGGTAATGGCTAATTCTTCGATTGAATGCGCCATCGTCTTCCTCCCTTTCATCAACATGGTGTCATTTACTATCATATAGAAAATGGGCTCCCTTGTACAACGTTTAGTTTCCCAACGAAGCATGGGAACGCCGCCGCGCGGCGCCAACACTTAATGGAGGCGCCTCCGTTGACTTTCTTTTAGCTTTTTCGGCGTGACATCGTTCCCGTTTGGATCGATGACCGTCACGGTATGAAGCATATCGGTCATCGCCTTGCGGAACGCCTGAATGTATTCGCGGCGCAACTTCGCCTGTTCGATCGTTTCTTCCGCCGTCAACCCAGACGTTTTCGCCTTTTTGGCCAGTTCATTGATGCGGTCTAATTTCTGTTTGGCAAGCATCCGTTATCTTCTCCTATTCGTTAGGATGATCGTTCTCCGTTCTATGTTATCTGCTAAAACGCGAAGATGGCAACAATGACGCCTCGGCCGCCTTCCTCTGCCTTTCTATCGCTTCGCAGCGCGCCTTCCTTGCCGCTCGTCCGTATATTCCTGATCGCGCTCGGTGCCGAGCTCGTAGCCGCTGGACTGTTCGGCTTGCCGCTCGTCCATATATTCCTGGTAGCGGCGATGAACGGTCGCTTTGGACGCCTCATAACCAAAGCTTCGGAGCGTGGCGGCGATATCGGCAAACGTGAAACCGCGCGCGCGCAGGCGGACGATCTCTTCGATCGGCAGTTCGATGCGATCGCGCCCCGCGTTCTCTCCTTGGCGCCGCAAGTTCCGCTCCGGACGATAGCCGCGCGCGATGGCTCGCTGCATGCCGCGCTTGATTTTCGCGTTATGTAGTTTCCGCTGATACTCCTCGACGATCGCAATGATCGACAACACCATCTCATCGGCCTCGGACAGCGGCATCTCTCCGCGGTGGCTGGCGCTGTATAGCTTGACCCCTCGCTTTTTCAGGCAATGAAGCAGCGCCATGCGCGCATGACCGCGCCCGAGCCGAGTTTCGTCTTGAACGAGCAAGACGTCCACGAGCCCCTCTTCACACAGTTCGAGCAGCTCGAGCACGCCGTCACGGTCAGCTTCATAACCGCTCGCCTGTTCGGCGATCACCTTAACCACCTCAAATCCGCTTTCCGCCGCGAGCCGTTCAAGCTCCTCCCGCTGCCGAGCCAGCGATGTTTCCTGCTCGCTTTTGTCCGTGCTGACGCGGCAATAAATGACCGCCCTCATGGCCATCCCTTCTTTCTTGTTACTGATTGGCGGCCAATGAACCGCCCCGCTTCGATTTTAACACGGGAATGACGATCTGTTCACCCGCTGTGAGACGGGAACTGCGAAGATGGTTCACCTCCACCACCCAGCGGATGAATTCGTCCGGCGATAAGCCGTGCTCCTGTTCATATTGCTTGGCCAACCCCCAAAGCGTATCGCCTGATGCGACGGTCACCGTCACATATTCCTGTTTATCGACCGGACTGCCAGCGTAGATGAACGCGGCTGTGAAAAGCGTCATCAAAACCGAAAATACTAGATAGTGCACAAACGTCTTCTTCATTTTCCCCACCCCAAAAAGAGAATATTCGTTCGCTTTCCTTCATTATAATCAGGAACGTTTGTTTGTGTCAACAAAAAATTCGAACTTATGTTTGTTTTTTCCCTTTCGGCATGATATAATGAAGGCAAATGACTTGCCGGAGGTGCAGGGAATGACGAAACTGTCGAAACGGCAGCAGCAAATTTTAGAGTTTATTAAGCAGGAAGTCAAAACGAAGGGCTATCCGCCCTCGGTGAGGGAGATTGGGGAGGCGGTCGGACTGGCGTCGAGTTCGACTGTCCATGGGCATTTGGCGCGGTTGGAAAGCAAAGGATACATCCGCCGCGACCCGACCAAGCCGCGCGCCATTGAAATTTTGGACAACGATGGCGGGAAGGAAAAAGAGGGCGAGGACATCGTCTCGGTGCCGATTATCGGGAAAGTGACCGCCGGGCAGCCGATTACGGCCGTAGAAAACATCGAGGACTATTTCCCGCTGCCGAAACGGCTCGCCGCCGGCGAAGAACAGCTGTTTATGCTTGAAGTGATGGGCGACAGCATGATCGAAGCCGGCATTTTGGACGGCGACTACGTCATCGTCCGCCAGCAATCATCGGCCCAAAACGGCGACATCGTCGTGGCCATGACCGAAGACAATGAAGCGACCGTCAAGCGCTTTTTCAAAGAAAAGGATCATATCCGCCTGCAGCCGGAAAACGCTCATCTCGAGCCGATCATCGTCCGCGATTGCACGATTCTCGGCAAGGTGATCGGCGTCTATCGCCTGATCGGCTAACGGAAGCGCAACGAAGACGGCGGACGGGGCGGACAAACGTCCATCACCTTGTCGGCTGACGCCGCGCGCCGCCGCAACGAGGCGGACGGGGCTTGAGCCAAAACCCGAACAGCGTGGTTGCCGGGTGTGAGCGGCCGGCCGCGGAAAAGGGCCGGTCCACAAGGCGGCATGGCGGAAGCGCGCGAGCCGAACAAGTTAGACCGCATAAAAAAGGGCGGTCCACAAGGTGTCTGGCTTCAGGGTAGGCACAACCAATCATGGGCCGGAAGCACCGGTACGTATATAAAAGAGGAGCTAACCCAAAAGATTGCCTGCCTTCAAGATCGGCACAACCAATCATGGGCCGGAAGCACCGGTACCTATATAAAAGAGGGGCTGACCTAAAGGCTGTCTGCCTTCAAGATCGACGCAACCGATCGTGCGGCCGAAGCAGTCAGCACGTATATAGAGCAACGAAAGAGGGTATCCCGATCTTTTTGGGATACCCTCTTTTTGATTAGTACAGCTCCATGTATTGATCCAATTCCCATTGGTGGACGGTCGTCCGATACATATCCCACTCGATTTCTTTCGCTTCAACGAAGTGCTCGAATAAATGCTTGCCGAGCGCTTGGACGATCACTTCGTCGGACTTCAAGTTTTCAAGCGCCTCAATGAGCGTAGCCGGCAAATCGACAATGCCTTCTTCGAGCCGTTCTTCTTTCGTCATGACGTAAATGTTCCGGTCCACCGGTGCCGGAGGGGTGAGTTTGTTGCGAATGCCGTCAAGCCCCGCCGCCAACAGCACCGCCATCGCTAAGTACGGGTTCGCCGACGGGTCAACACTGCGCACCTCAATGCGCGTGCTCATGCCGCGCGAAGCCGGAATGCGAATGAGCGGGCTGCGGTTGCGCGCCGACCAAGCGACATAGCACGGCGCTTCATAGCCCGGAACGAGCCGCTTGTACGAGTTGACGGTCGGGTTCGTCACCGCCGTAAAGTTCGGCGCGTGTTTCAGCACGCCGGCGATAAACTGGCGGGCCGTTTCGCTCAACTGCAACTCGCCGTTCGGATCAAAAAAGGCGTTTTCCCCGTTGCGGAACAGCGACAAGTTGCAGTGCATACCCGAGCCGTTGATGCCGAAAATCGGCTTCGGCATGAACGTCGCGTGCAGCCCATGCTTGCGGGCGATCGTCTTCACGACGAGCTTGAACGTCTGAATATCATCGCACGCTTTGATGGCGTGGGCGTATTTGAAATCAATTTCATGCTGTCCTGGGGCAACTTCGTGATGGGACGCTTCGATTTCAAACCCCATTTCTTCGAGCTCAAGCACGATGTCCCGCCGGCAGTTTTCCCCCAAATCCGTCGGCGCTAAATCGAAATAGCCGCCTCGGTCGTTCAACTCCATCGTCGGGTGCCCTTTTTCATCGAGCTTAAAGAGGAAAAACTCCGGTTCCGCCCCTAAGTTGAACGCCGTGAAGCCGAGCGCTTCCATCTCTTTGAGCACGCGTTTTAAGTTATAGCGCGGGCAGCCTTCAAACGGCGTGCCGTCGGCATTGTAAATGTCGCAAATAAAGCGGGCGACTTTCCCTTTTTCCGCCGTCCACGGAAAGATGACAAACGTGTCCAAGTCAGGGTACAAATACATGTCCGATTCTTCGATGCGGACAAACCCCTCGATCGACGACCCGTCAAACATCATTTTGTTGTTCAGCGCTTTTTCCAGCTGGCTGATCGGAATTTCCACGTTTTTAATCGTGCCTAAAATATCGGTAAATTGCAGGCGGATGTATTTGACGTTTTCTTCCTTGACGATGCGCATAATGTCTTCACGCGTATATTTTGCCATCTTGAACCTCCTCACCGGCTCCGAAATCATTTCCCATCGTTAGTGAAAGAAGCGAGCGAGATCTCCTTGGCGAAGCGATGCGCGCTGAAACCGCCCGGCCTGAAGCAGCTCCGTCCGCAAAATTTCGCGCAGCTCTTCGTCCGACAGCTTCGGCTTTCCTGCCTTGTCGACTTTTTCCGGCTGTTCGTGACGCCCTTCCTGCCGCGCGGCAAAAATGCGCTTAATTCCAGCGAGGTTGACGCCTTGATCAATCAAATCTTTAATTTCAAGCAAACGATCGATGTCATTGAGCGAAAACAGACGCCGATTGCCTTCGGTGCGCGCCGGCGTGACGAGGCCGTGCTCTTCGTAATAGCGAATTTGCCGGGCCGATAAGTCCGTCAGCTGCATCACAATCCCGATCGGAAACAATGGCATGGAACGACGAATTTGGCTGCTCATGCCAATTCCTCCTCGCTTTTCATACCTTTATTTTATCATAATGTGAAGAAAACAGTCAATTATATGTTACCTTTTCTCACAAACAAATGAGCTGCTGTTCCAGCAAGCGGTGAACAGCGGAGCAAACGGCGATTTTGACATGAGAATACGTCAATCCGCCCTGCACGTACGCCACGTATGGCGGACGCAGCGGCCCGTCCGCCGTCAGCTCGATGCTGGCTCCTTGCACGAACGTGCCCGCCGCCATGATCACTTGATCCTCGTAGCCGGGCATGTCGCTCGGGTACGGAGTGAAATGGGCGTTCACCGGGGAAGCCGCTTGAATGGCTTGGCAAAAAGCAACCATTTGCTCTGGATCATTAAAGCGGACCGACTGCACCAAATCGGTGCGCTTCGCGTTCCATGACGGCGAAGTCTCAAGCCCGACCCGCTCGAGCAATGCGGCGGTGAACACCGCCCCTTTGAGCGCTTGGCCGACGACGTGCGGAGCGAGGAAAAACCCTTGATACATCTCAAGCAGGCTGTACAGCGAAGGGCCGACTTCGGCGCCGATGCCCGGCGAGGTCATCCGATAGGCGCACGCTTCAACATATTGGTGCCTGCCGACGATATACCCTCCTGTTTTCGCCAATCCCCCTCCAGGGTTTTTGATCAACGAACCGGCCATCAAATCGGCGCCGACATGGCAAGGCTCTTTTTCCTCGACAAACTCCCCGTAGCAATTGTCGACAAACACAACGACATCCGGCTTGATCGCTTTGACAAAGGCGATCATCTTGGCGATTTCATCGACCGTAAACGACGGGCGCGTCGCATACCCGCGCGAGCGCTGGATGCCGATCATTTTCGTCCGCTCGTGGATCGCCTCGCGCACCGCCGGAAAATCAACGGCTCCGTCCGCCGTAAGCGGCACGCTCCGATAACGAATGCCAAACTCGTTCAGCGAACCGACGCCGCGGCCGCGGACGCCGACGATCTCCTCAAGCGTGTCATAGGGGGCGCCCGTGATGTAGAGCAATTCATCGCCCGGGCGCAGCACGCCAAACAGCGCGATGGCAATCGCGTGCGTGCCGGAAATGATTTGCGGGCGCACTAGGCCGGCTTCCGCGCCGAATACATCGGCGTAAATGCGATCGAGCGTGTCACGGCCGACATCATCATAGCCGTAGCCCGTTGTCGGGATGAAATGGCCGTCGCTCACTTGATGGCGGCGGAAACTGTCAAGGACGCGATGCTGGTTTCCGTCAACCAGCCTCTCAATCGAGCGATGGATCGGGGCAATTTGCGCCTCCACTTCTTCGATCAGCGCAGCGATCGTCTCTCCGTGTTTCCATGTTGTCCAAAACATTGGTGAACCCTTTCTATCATTGGAATGATTGCAGCTCCCTGTAAAGCGGGTGAGTCGGGAGCACGTACCCTTCGCATTCGTACGTCCCTTCTTGTTCATTATAGCGCCATTGCTGCAAAATCGTGTCCGCTTTTAACCGTGCGAGCCATTTTCCTTGGCCGCTTGGAATCGAGGCGTGGTAAAGGACCATTTGCCGCTTGATCGCCTCCTCCAAAAACGCGCGAAGCCGTTCGATATCAGCGGCAGAAAGCGCGCTCATGACGAGCGCCTCGGTTGTCGTCGGAATGAATTCTGGCGCCTGCCGGTCACGTTTATTGTACACTGTGACCATCGGAATGGAGGACGCCCCCAACTCCGCAACGAGCTGCAACACCGTTCGCTCATGTTCGGCGTAATCGGGATGCGACGAATCGACGATGTGCAGCAACAGATCCGCTTCCGTCACCTCCTCGAGCGTCGAGCGGAACGCGGCGACAAGCGTCGTCGGCAAGTCTTGAATGAACCCGACCGTGTCGGTGACAAGCACCGTATACCCACACGGAAGGACGCATTGGCGCGTCAGCGGGTCGAGCGTCGCAAACAGCAAATTTTCCTCGAACGAATCGGCCGCCGTCAGCCGATTAAAAATCGTCGATTTGCCGGCGTTCGTATAGCCGACGAGCGCCACTTGAAACGCGTGATTTTTTTGCCGGCGCCCGCGGTACCGCTCGCGATGTTCGGCGATGCGGCGCAGTTCGGCTTTAATGTCGTCGATGCGGCGGCGAATGTGGCGCCGGTCGGTCTCCAGCTTCGTCTCCCCCGGACCGCGCGTGCCGATGCCGCCGCCCAAGCGAGATAGCGCCGCGCCTTGGCCGCCAAGGCGCGGCAACAGATACTCGAGCTGCGCGAGCTCCACTTGCAGCTTTCCTTCTTTCGAACGGGCGCGCCTTGCAAAAATGTCTAAAATGAGCTGCGTCCGATCAATCACTTTCACCTCGCCAAGCATGTTCGTCAAATTGCGGGCTTGACTAGGAGAAAGTTCACTGTTGAAAATGACAAGATCCGGCGTCAGCTGTTTGACGAGAGCGGCAAGTTCCTCTGTTTTTCCTTTGCCGATGTACGTCGCCGGGTGCGGCGCTTCCCGTTTTTGTGTCAACTCGGCTACCACCTCACCGTTGGCGGTCGCAACGAGCGCAGCGAGCTCCTCCATCGAATAGCGAAACCGCTCGTCATCGATTCCATGAAGTTGGCAGCCGACGATGATGGCTTGTTCGCGGCTCATAGCCTTCCTTCTCCTCTCGGGCGCAGCCATGTGATCCGCATGGAGCGCCAACCGTTTTTATGGCGCGGACGCTCGAGCGCATCCCGGCCATCGGCACGGGCTTCGCTCGGCTTTCCGCGAATGACCGAAAGCGGCTGTGTCCTCTTTGTTCATCATACCAAATTCAAGCAGCGCACGGCTAGTTCATTCCCGAAAAAACGATTGATTCCCGCCGCTTTTGCCTCTACAATGATACAAGAACACGACACGGAAAGGAACAGCACGAATGACGTGGGAAATATTGAGCATCATCGGCACGATCGCCTTTGCCATCAGCGGGGCGATCGTCGCGATGGAAGAGGAATATGATTTGCTTGGCGTCTATATTTTAGGGATCGTCACGGCGTTTGGCGGCGGGGCCGTGCGCAATTTGCTGATTGGGGTTCCCGTATCGGCGTTATGGGAACAAGGTTCGCTCTTTCTTGTCGCCTTAGTCTCGATGACGATCGTCTATTTGTTTCCGAAGCAGATGCTCCCGCCATGGAAGCGGTGGGGCAACTTTTTTGACGCCCTCGGGTTATCGGCATTCGCCATCCAAGGGGCGCTGTATGCCGCAAAAATGGGCCATCCATTAAGCGCGGTCATCGTCGCGGCAGTGTTGACCGGCAGCGGCGGCGGCATCATCCGGGACGTGCTTGCCGGGCGGAAGCCGCTTGTGCTGCATGCGGAAATTTACGCCGCTTGGGCGATTTTAGCCGGCATCGCCGTCGGCCTGAAATGGGCGGAGTCGCCCGTGGAGCTGTATGTGCTGTTTATTGCCGTCGCTGCTCTTCGCATTTTGTCATACACGTACGGCTGGAAACTGCCGCGGCGGGCGGTGGGGGAAAAAGCGGGCGGGTAATCGCTTCCAGCGTAGATTCAAGTGATTAGGCATCAAACCATGACCAAAAAATGGCAAGCAGAGGACGCCCCTGCGCGGGCGCTTCGCTGTCCTTACGCACTTTGCCCGCTCCGCACCGCCACCGCCACTCCCGCGACGATGAGCGCCCCGCCCATCCAAAAGGACGCGTCAAGCCGCTCATGCAAAAACAGCCAGCCAAAGAGCGAGCCGATGAGCGGCTGAAAAAGGAAAAAGAGCGAGCCGATGCCGGCGTCGATCATCTCCATTCCTTTGTTCCACAAGAAAAACGCGCCCGCCGTTGACACGATGCCAAGGTACAACACGCCCATCGCAACGGGCGCGTTCCATTGAACGGCCGTCAGCCCCGGGCGCTCCACCATCAACATCGGCGTCATGCCGACAAACGCTACCAAGATGGCGAAGGTCGTAATGGAAAGAACGGACATGCGCGCCGATGCCATTTTCACCAGCACCGACAACAGCGCCCAAGTGACCGCCGCGCCGACTAACGCCGTATTTCCAGCCAGCGTCGACTCCCCGCTGTCTCCGAGGCCGACGATGACGACCACTCCCGCCGCCGCCAACACCAGCGCCACAAGCTTCCGCCACGTGAGCGCTTCCCCAAGCAGCCAGCGGGCAAATAAAACGACAAACGCCGGTGTTGAAGCCGTAATGAGCGAAGCCGTATGGGCGTTCGACCATTTCGTGCCGACAAATTGCAACGAAATGGAAATGACATAGCCGATGACGCCAATCGCGATCACCATCAGCCAATCGCGCCCGCGCGTTGGTGGGCGCTCGCGTTTCATTGCCGCGATCAAGACTAGCGCAATCAAGGCGACACCATAGCGCAGCCAGACGAGCGTCAGCGGCGGGATGTAGTCCAATACGTACTTGCTTACGACATACATCCCGCCCCAAATGCCGGCGGCGAGCGATAAATAGATGGAGGCAAGAACCGGTTGTTTCATCTTGCCCAACGCTCCCCCTTTCGTCCGCTTTTCCTCATCTTATCACACCCGACCGGCTTCCGTCCCGCTTGGTTTTCAGCAAAAAAAGCAGGCTTGGCGGCCGCCCCGCTGCTGGTGCGAACGTTATGTGTTTTGTCGCGCTTTACATTCGCTCAATGATCGTCGCTGTCGCCATGCCGTGCCCGATGCAAATCGTCAATAGCCCATAGCGGCCTTCCCGCCGCTCCAGCTCATGAACGAGCGACGTCATCAGCTTGACGCCCGTCGCCCCGAGCGGATGGCCAAGCGCGATGGCGCCGCCGTTGACATTCACTTTCGCAAGCGGGGCGCCGATTTCTTTTTGCCAGGCGAGCACGACCGGGGCGAACACTTCGTTGATTTCAATGAGATCGATATCCTCGATCGTAAGTCCGGCTTTTTTCAGCACTTGTCTTGTCGCCGGAATGACGCCATCCAGCATATACGTCGGGTCGGAGCCGACGACCGTTTGCGCGACGATGCGCGCTTTCGGCTTCAGTCCGAACCGACGCGCCGCCTCCCGCTCCATGAGCAACAGAGCGGCCGCCCCGTCGCTCATTTGGCTCGCATTGCCGGCGGTGATGACGCCGTCTTCTTGAAACACCGGCTTGAGCGCGGCGAGCGCTTCCGGCGATGTATCGGCCCGCGCCCCCTCATCATCGGTAACAAGGATTTCGCGGCCATCGCGGTCAAGCCCTTTGACCGGGACGATTTCGGCGCGAAACTTCCGTGCGCGCATGGCGGCTAAGGCGCGCCGATGGCTTTCGTAGGCGTAGGCATCCACCTCCGCGCGCGTCAGGCCGTATTTTTTGGCAATCCGCTCGGCTGAAACGCCTTGGTGGATGAACTCGTACTTTTCATGAAGCGACGGCGGAATCGTCCGCTCATTGCCGTCGCTGAAAATCGGGACTTTCGTCATGCTTTCGACCCCGGCGGCAATGGTGACATCCATATCGCCGGAGCGGATTTCTTGAGCGGCAAAATGGATCGCCTGCTGCCCGGAGCCGCACATCCGATTGATTTGCACAGCCGGCACTTCGATTGGGAATCCAGCCTCCAACGCCGCGAGCCGCCCGATGTTGTATCCTTGCTCGGCGATCGGCGTCACACAGCCCATGACGATATCTTCCACCTGTCCCTTTTCTATGCCCGCCCGGCGCACAACTTCATCCAACACCGCCGCGGCCAGATGAACCGGATGAACGTCGCGGAAGACACCGTTCCGCTTGCCGACCGGTGTTCTGACGGCTTCCACAATCACCGCTTCGCGCATCATCTTCGCCTCCTTGTTGTTGTCAACGCCACGCCTTGACGGCGCGGCGGCCACACCGTTGTATCGAACGGCGCACCGCAGCGCCGCCAAATGGGCCCATTTCTGTCCACCTCTCCGTGAGCGGCGCCTGTTCATGTTGTATACGTATAGAACTCGAAGCTAACTTGAAACGGCTCTGTTTCCCCTTCAAGCGGCTGTTCATGTTGTATACGTATAGAACCCTTTCCCTGTTTTCCGCCCTAAATGCCCGGCTTCAACGAGCTTGCGCAAAAGCTGCGGCGCGCGGAACCGGTCGCCGGGCGGATGCGGCCGAGCGCCGCCTCCGCCTCTTGTTCGGACAACTGCCCCGCTTTCACAAAGCGGCGCAAGCTTTTTTCGACCGAGGCGAGCCCGTTTTGCAAAGCCGTTTCGGACACGTCATAGAAATGCACCGTTTTTCCCGCCATCGCCGCCGTTTGCGCGATGCCGCTTCCCATCACTCCGGCGCCGATGACTGCAATCGTTTCGGCCACGGTGTTCGCCTCCTTTACTCCGTCGCCGCATCGGCATAGCGCGCCGCCATCTCATCGCGCAGCTTCCGCTTCAAAAACTTGCCGACGCTTGTTTTCGGAATTTCATCGAGAAACACAATGTCATCCGGCAGCCACCATTTCGCAAATTGCGGGCGCAAAAAGTCGTACAGCTCTTCTTTTGTCACGCTTTTGCCTTCTTTCAGCACGACGCAGGCAATCGGACGCTCCTGCCATTTCGGATGTGGCACGGCGACGACCGCCGCTTCGAACACCGCCTCATGAGCCATAAGCGCATTTTCCAAATCAACCGATGAAATCCATTCGCCGCCACTTTTAATGACGTCCTTCGTCCGGTCGACGATTTTCACAAACCCTTCTTCGTCCACGGTGACGACATCACCGGTATAGAGCCAGCCGTCGCGGAACGTCTCCTTCGTTCGCTCATCGTTGTAGTACTCGGCAGCGATCCACGGCCCGCGCAAACAAAGCTCACCCATTTCCTTCCCGTCCCAATGAACCGGCCCGTTTTGGCCGATTACTTTCATTTCAAGCCCTGGCGCAAGCAGCCCTTGTTTGGCGCGAATGTCGAGTTTCTCCTCGTACGACAGCTCGTCTTGATAGCTTTTCGGGCGCGAGACGAGCACAAGCGGGCTCGTTTCCGTCATGCCGTACGCGTGAATGAACGGAATGCCGTATTTTTCTTCAAAGGCGCGGATCACTCCTTTCGGCGCCGCCGAACCGCCGCAAATGACGCGCGTCAGGCTGCTGACATCATAGCGGCCTTTCTCCAATGCTTGCAGCAGCCCGAGCCAAATCGTTGGCACGCCGGCCACGATCGTCACCCGCTCGGTTTCAATCAGCTCGGCAAGCACGTTCGGCGTAAACGCCGGCCCCGGCATGACGGTCGTCGAACCGAACCACGTGGCGGCAAACGGCATCCCCCAAGCGTTGACGTGAAACATCGGCACAATCGGCATGGCGACATCGCGCTCGCACAACCCCAGCGTATCAGCTAGACCTAGCGCCATCGCGTGCAAGACGGTGCTCCGGTGCGTGTACACAACCCCCTTGGGCTGGCCTGTTGTCGCCGATGTATAGCACATTCCGGCCGGTTGGTATTCATCGAGGTCTTTCAAAAACGGAAATGCCGGATCGCCGTCAGCCAGCAGTTTCTCGTAATGGTACACCGGCGCCAGCGCCGTTTCCGGCAGCTCGTCGGCGTCGGTCATAATGATGAAAGCGCGCACGTTCGGGATCTCGTCTTTCACCGCTTCAATGGCCGGCAGCAAATCATCATCGATCAGCAAAACCCGGTCATCGGCATGGTTGATGATGTAGGCGATATGCTGCGGCGAGAGGCGGATATTGATCGTATGCAGCACCGCCCCGATGCCGGGAATGGCAAAATACGCTTCCAAATGGCGGTGATGATTCCAGGCGAACGTGCCGACGCGGTCGCCGACTCCCACCCCGAGCTGCTTCAACATGCTGGCCAGCCGGCGCGTCCGCTCCCCAATCTCTTTGTATGTATGGCGGACGACACCGCCTTTCATGCGGGAGATGACTTGTTTTTTCGGAAAAAACACCTCCGCCCGCTCGAGCATCATCGAAATGGTTAACGGTGTTTTCATCATCGGTTATTCCTCCCTCTTCAATAAATCAGCATGTTCATTGACTTTAGGCGGCGCTTCGACGTCCCACCGGCCATCCGGCCCATGCGCAGCCGTCCACACGCCATCCGGCTGCATCGCGACAAGGCGGCGAACTTGGTCGTCGGCAAACAGCCGCTTCGCTTCATCTGCTTCAAGCACCGGAGCAAGGCAAGCGTCGACCCTTTCCGCGAAGGCGCTCCATTCAGAAAACGTTTTTTCGCGAAACAAAGCGACAAGTCCGTCATACACCGCCTCTCCCGGCCGCGCCGGCGCCCACTGCGCTCCGATCCATTCCGGATGGCCGATCGCTTCGCAAAACTGGCGCCAAAAGTGCGGTTCAAGCGCCGCTACGCTCATATAACGGCCGTCTTTCGTCTCATACAGCTGGTAGCACACCACCTCCCCGGCCAGTTCGGCAAGGCCATGTTTCGGCCCGCCGCCGTGTTCCATGGCAAAATGGCCCGCCATCATCGCCGCCAAGCCGTCAACCAGCGAGACGTCCAAATAGGCGCCTCGGCCGGTCCGCTCGCGGGCGAACAGCGCCGCCAAAACGCGCTCCGCCGCCGCCATGCCGCCGATAAAATCGGCCAGCGTCACGTTCGGATGAACCGGACGGCCGCGTGCATCGGCGAGCTGCGCCAATACACCGGAGAGCGCCATATAGTTCAAATCATGGCTGCCGAGCAAGGAGCGGCCGCTCCGCTGGCCAAAGCCGCTGATCGAGCAGTAAATGATCCCTTCGTTGTCGCGGCGCACATCGTCATACCCGAGCCCAAGCCTAGCCATCACTCCGGGGCGGAAGCTCTCGATCACCACATCGACGCGGGCAGCGAGCCGCCGCGCTTGCTCGCGTCCCTCGTCCGTCTTTAAGTCCAAGGCGACGCTTTTTTTGCCGGCGTTATAGGCGGCAAACAGCCGTCCCCCGGCGAACGGGCGCAGACGGTCGCCGGAGGGGGGCTCGATTTTGATGACTTCGGCTCCGAGCTGGGCGAGGCGCCAGCTCGCAAACGGACCCGGCAAGTACTGGGAAAAATCAAGCACAACGATGCCGTTCAACATGGCCATTCCCTCTTTCTACAAATCTAGCTCGCGAGCGATGATCGTTTTCATCATCTCGTTCGTCCCGGCGTAGATGGCGCTCACTGGAATGTCGCGATAGCGCCGGGCGATCTCGTATTCTTCCATATAGCCATAGCCGCCGTGCAGCTGCATGGCTTCGGCGGCGACGCGTTTGGCCATCTCGGTAATCCACCATTTCGCCATCGACACTTCGGTGACGATCCGTTTTCCTGCCATATGCTCTTCAATGACGCGGTCGACAAACGTGCGTCCGAGGGCGATCTCGGTCGCCATTTCGGCGAGGCGGAACTGGACGGTTTGAAACTCGCTCACCCGTTTGCCGAACGCCGTACGTTGTTTGACATATTGCTTCGTCAAGGAAACCATCACTTCCGCCGCCGTCTGCGCGGCGATGGCGACAACAAGCCGCTCCTGCTGGAGTTTTTCCATTAAGTAATAGAAGCCTTTTCCTTCTTCACCGAGCAAGTTGGACGCCGGCACTTTCGCATCTTGGAAAAACAGCTCGGCCGTATCTTGGGCGTGCAGCCCGACTTTCTCAAGCTTCCGCCCGCGCGTAAACCCCGGCGTATCCCGCTCCACGACGAGCAAGCTGATGCCGCGGTGCGGCGGTTTCGCGTGCGGGTCGGTTTTGCAGGCGACGATGACCAAGTCGGCATGAATGCCGTTGGTGATAAACGTTTTTTGCCCGTTGACGATGTAGGCGTCGCCGTCTTTCACCGCCGTTGTCGAAATGTTGGCCAAATCCGACCCGGCCCCCGGCTCGGTCATGGCGATGGCGGTAATGAGCTCACCGCTGACGCATTTCGGCAGCCATTTTTGCTTTTGTTCCTCCGTTCCGTACGAGGCGATGTACGGCGTCACAATATCGTTATGCAAGCCGATGCCGACAAGGCTGGAACCGACTTTTTCCAGCTCCTCATTGATGACAACCGAGTAGGCAAAATCGGCGTTCAATCCCCCGTACTTCTCATCGACCCATGGGCAAAGAAAGCCGTTTTCCCCCATTTTCGCCCAAAACGAGCGCGGGATGATGCCGCGCCGCTCCCATTCGTCGTAGTACGGATACGCTTCTTTCTCTAAAAACTTGCGGAATGCATCGCGGAAAATCTGGTGCTCCTCGCGCAAATAGCGAGCTGCCACCGTTCATCCCTCTCTTCTGTTCGGTCACTTTTTCTCCGTTCCGCCCGCCGCCTGTTTTTTCAGCTGTTCACGCAGCAAAAACTTTTGGATTTTCCCGCTCGCATTGCGCGGCAGGGCGTCGATGAAATAATAGGCGCGCGGCCGCTTGTACGGGGCAAGGCGATCGCTCGTTTGGCAAAACTGCTCGAGCTCCTCGGCGGTCAAGCTGTCCTCTTTTTTGACGATGAAGGCGACGACTTTTTCGCCCCACAGCTCATCCGGCTCGCCGAGCACGGCGACATCAAGCACTTTCGGATGCTCATACAACACGTCCTCGACTTCGCGCGGATAGACGTTTTCTCCGCCGCTGATCACCATGTCATCGACCCGGTCGGCGACATACAAGTAGCCGTCTTCATCAACGTAGCCGAGATCGCCGGAATGATACCAGCCTTTGTACAGCGCTTGTTCCGTCGCTTCCTCGCGCTTGTAGTAGCCGACCATCATGCACGGTCCGCGCATCACAATTTCGCCGACTTCATACGGCGGCAGCACATCGTCTGGGTCGGACGGCCCGTCCTCCCGCGCGCGGACGACGCGGATGTCATGGTTGAGGCAGGCGCGCCCGGCGGAACCCGGTTTCTTGAGCTGCTCATCTTCCAACAAAAACGTCACCGCCGGCCCCATTTCCGTCATCCCGTACGCTTGAATCAGCTCAATGCCGAGCCGCTCTTGGCATTGCCTCACCAGCGCCGGAGCCATCGGAGCGGCGCCGTATAGACCGAGGCGAAGCGATGATAAGTCGTAATCGCCTACATTTTCCTGCAAAATCATGTTCCACATCGTCGGGGCGCCAAACAGGAGCGTAATCCGCTCACGTTCGATCGTCTCGAGAACGAGCTTGGCATCAAAATGGTGCAAAATGACGCTCGCCGCTCCTGCATGCACGCGCGGCAGCAAGCAGCAATGCAGTTCGGCGCAATGGAAGAGCGCCGCCGCCGCCAGCCCGCGATCCGTCTCGCGGATGCGCATGACGCCATAGCAAAGGACGCTTTGCTCGATCATGTCGCGGTGCCGATGCATCACCCCTTTTGGACGCCCGGTCGTGCCGCTTGTATACATAATGGCGTACAGATCGCTCTCTTCCACAGGCACGCGCGGCGCTGCCACCGAAGCCCGGGCCGCCTGTTCATGAGCGCTTTTGGCAAACGGCGGCGGATCATGGTCGATCGACCAAAACGACACGTGCGGAAACCGGTGGTGAATCGCGGCGAGCTGCGGCTCAACCGCCCGTTCCAACAGCACGAGTTTCGGCTCCGCATCGGTCAAAATATAAGCGATTTCTTCCGCTTTCAGCCGAAAGTTGATCGGATTGAACACGGCGCCGATTTTGGCGCAAGCAAACAGGGCGGTGGCGAGTTCAAGCGTGTTGTACAGAACTGTAGAAACGCGGTCTCCCTTGCGCACGCCGGCTTCCTGAAACGCATTCGCCCACCGGTTCACGTCCCGCTCCCATTCGGCGTACGTATAGCGGCGGCCGGTCGCCACCTCGACGACCGCTTCCCGGTTTGGAAACTTTCGCACGGTCTGAGAAAACATCTCGCCAATCGTCATATACAAGCGGCATCTCTCCTTTTCTGTTCGATTTGCGCCAATCAACGGCGCTGTTTTTATAATACAGATAATTCAGACTATTTATCTTAACAAACAGCCTTTTGTTGTTTATGTATTCGCCTTTTTTTCAAGCATTCCTCTTTTCCAAAGCAAAAAAATGCGCCCGTTTCTTGTCCTTGCCAAGAACGAGCGCATCGGCTGGACAGATTACGCCTGAATGACAAGGTCGCGATCGCGGATCGTCATCAGCTCTTTTTTATCATAGCGTCCTTCATGAAGGAGGCGGACCGCCTGTTTGCGGATCGCTTTTTCGATCAAGTTGCGGATGTAGCGGCCGTTGCTGAACTTGAGGCGGCCGGTCGCTTCCAGCGTCCCTTCGAGATGAATGTATAGTTTCCGCTCCGCTTCCGGCGTCATTTCATATTCGCGCTCGCGCAGCATTTGCTTGGCGATTTGCACGAGCTCCTCGACCGTGTAATCGGGAAACTCGATCGTCAACGGAAAGCGCGACGGCAAGCCCGGATTTAGCGACAAAAAATAGTCCATTTCTTTCGGATAGCCGGCCAAAATCACGACCAAGTCGTCGCAAAAGTCTTCCATTCCTTTCACCAGCGTGTCAATCGCTTCTTTGCCGAAGTCCTTCTCCCCGCCGCGGGCGAGCGAATACGCTTCATCGATGAACAAAATCCCCCCGCGCGCTTTTTTAATCAAGTCGCGCGTTTTGTTCGCCGTATGCCCGATGTACTCTCCGACCAAATCGGCCCGCTCCGCTTCAATGAAATGCCCTTTGGACAGGACGTTCATTTCGTAAAACAATTTGCCGAGCAAGCGTGCCACCGTCGTTTTGCCGGTGCCGGGATTGCCTTTGAAAATCATATGGAGCGCTTGCCGGCTCGATTTTAACCCGTTCTCTTTGCGCAGCCGGTTAATGTACAGCCACGCGTAAATTTCCTTGATCATCTTTTTCACATGTTCAAGGCCGATCAGCTGGTCAAGCTCCCGCTGAATGTTGCGAAGCGCTTGATGTTCTTCGCTATCCATCCAGTCGCTTGGCTCTTCCTTGATCAGATGGTTGACCGTTTTGGAATTGAGCACGATATTGATTTGCCCTTTCGCCTTATTCATCGTCAATTCTGACAAGGGGCGTCACCTCGCTTCCTGTTTTCTTCCCCCCGCACCATTTTCACCGCGTCTTTGATGCCTCACCTTTTTGCTATTAATATACGTATGCCGCCGTCCATTCGTGACAATCGCCTAGAAGGCCGGTGAAAAACCGCTGATTCCCTTCATCAATGGAAGAATGATTGAAAAGCAGGCCCGATAAAACAAGGTTTTTCTAATTGAGAAATGACATTGGAAAGCTGTATACCCCGTTAAATCACCAGCCTCCTAGAAGCCGGACAGCTGAGCAATGGGCAAAGGGAAGAAGGCGACAAGGAAAGTCTATACATGTTTATTCAGCAAGGAAGGCTTTTACGCATGCGAAGTCCTCCTTCGCTCTCGTTTACGGTGGAAAGCTCCTTGCCGCCAGTTGCGGGGCGAAGAAGCGGCGAAGCGAGAAACACGGAAAAAATCCACGGGCAGCACGATCTGCCCTCCACTTAGGGATGAAAATCCGCATCAGTTCGGCATTTTCACGAAAAAAATCCATGGGCAACGTTTTGGCCTCCACGCGGGGAGGGGGGACATCGCGCGCCAGTTCCGCATGTTCACGGCAAGTTCCATGGGCAGCAGTCCGCCCTCCACGGAGATGAAACCTTTGTGTCAGTTCCGCATATTCACAGAAAAGACGCCCCGCTCGATGGGGCGTCTTTCCGTTCGGCGTTATGTACCGACAGCTTATTGCTCGGCATCGAAATGAATGTTCCGCTCCGGCGCAAACGTCGAAATGGCATGTTTGTAGATGAGCTGCTGCTTCCCTTGCACTTCGAGCAGCACGGTGAAGTTGTCAAACCCTTTAATGTACCCGCGCAGCTGGAAGCCGTTTAACAAGAAGACCGTCACTTGGATGCCTTCTTTGCGCAGCTGGTTCAAAAACTGATCTTGAATGTTGATGACATTTTTCATCAAACGTCCTCCTCTTTTCTCTCTTAAAGATATGGTTTATATATTCGCTTCGAGTTGAAGCTTTCCTGCTATGTAGTGAAAAATTTCCTTCGTTCTGGCGGGAAACGCAGCGAAGTCGGTCATGTCAAACCACGTCACCGGCATTTGGTTGCGAAACCACGTCAGCTGCCGTTTCGCGTAGCGGCGCGAATGTTGCTTCAATTGTTCGATCGCTTCCTCGAGGGAGACGCGGCCGTCAAAGTAGTCGTACAGCTCTTTGTAGCCGATCGCCTGCACCGCTTGGCAATCGCGGAATCCGCGATCGTAAAGGGACTTGGCCTCTTCGATCAGCCCTGCGGCGATCATGGCATCGACTCGTTCGTTAATGCGGCGGTAAAGCACGTCGCGCTCCGCCGTCAAACCGATGATAGCCGTCTCATACAACAGCCGCCGCTCGCCCCGCTGCCATGCACTGAACGGCTTCCCGGTGCAATGATGCACTTCAAGCGCCCGAATGACGCGGCGAATGTTGTGCGGATGGATGCGCGCCGCGCTTTCCGGATCGACGGCCGAAAGCCGCCGATGGAGCGCCTCCGGTCCTTGCTCGGCCGCCAGCTGCTTCAGCGTCCGGCGATACGCTTCATCGGACGGGGCGTCAGAAAACTGATAGTCATAGATCGCCGCTTGGATGTACAATCCGGTGCCGCCGACGATGATCGGTAACCGCCCGCGCGCGGAAATCTCGGCGATGAGCGTCCGGGCGAGCCGCTGAAACTCGACGACGGAAAACGGTTCGCATGGCTCCTTAATATCGATGAGGTGATGTGGAATTCCTTCCATTTCATCCGGCTTCACTTTCGCCGTGCCGATGTCCATTCCTTTATAAATTTGCATCGAATCGCCGCTGATGATTTCTCCGTCCAGCTTTTTGGCCAACGCAATGCCGAGTTTGGTTTTGCCGACCGCCGTCGGCCCCACGATGACGACGACTTTTCCACCCATAGCGCTTCACTGCTTTCCATGTCAGAACTCCTGTTCAAACACCATTATACTGAAAAACGGCAACGCATGAAACCATTTCTTTCTTATCGTTTTCACCATCCTGCCGTTCTTTTATACATGGCGCTTTCACTGCCAGCAAACGGGGGCTCAAAAGGACCGGGACGCCCTCTTTCGTCGCTATATATACGTACTGACTGCTTCCGTCGCACTATATGTTGTGACTATCTTGAAAGAAGGCGATCTTTTGGGTCAGCCCCTCTCTCATCGCTATATAGAAGCAGCCGCCGCTCCCCTGCCATACGATAGATTATGTCTTTCTTGAGGGGCGATCGCTTTTTGGATCAGCCCTCTTCCGTTTCCGTATCTACGTGCGGACTGCTTCTGTCGCCCGATATGCCCCCCTTATCTCAAAGGGACACCACCTTTTCGGTCAGCCGCCTCAAAGCGAAAATTTGCGGACAATCGCCTGCAAATCATCGGCCATTCTCGCCAGCGCGGCGGAAGAAGCAGAAATTTCCTCCATCGATGCCAGCTGCTCCTCCGTCGCCGCCGAGACTTCTTGCGCGCTGGCGGACGTCGATTCGGCGACATCGGCGACTAGGCGGACAGAGCGGACGATTTGTTCAGAAGAAGCGGCCATCTCGCCGACCGCGGTGGATACATCGCGGATTTGCGCGGCGACTTCGTCGACGGCAGCGCGAATTTGCGCGAACGTTTCTCCAGAAGTCCGGATTACATTCGTCCCGGATGCGACTTCATTGACGACCGATTCCATCGATGCCACGGCATGAGCCGTCTCTTCTTGGATCGCGGCGATCAGCTCGGCGATTTGCTGCGCCGAGGCGGCCGATTGTTCCGCGAGCTTTCGCACTTCATCGGCGACGACGGCAAAGCCCCGACCATGCTCACCGGCGCGCGCCGCTTCAATCGCCGCATTTAAGGCAAGCAAATTCGTCTGCGCCGCAATGGTGCGGATCGCTTCAATAATGGAACCGATTTGTTCGGAGCGATGGCCGAGCCCTTTGACCACCTCAGCAAGCTGTTCTACGGTGCGGTTCACAGTATCCATTTGCGCGACGCCCGCATCGATCGTTTCTCCACCGTCAGCCGCCCGCTTTGACGTGTCGGCGGCGATGGCGACCACGTTCTGCGCGCGGGCGGAAACTTTCCCGATTTGTTCCGACATAGCGTTAATGACCGACGATGTTTCTTCAACGCTTTGCATTTGTTGATCGACCCCCGAGGCGACGCTCTGGACGGTCATGGCAATTTGTTCGGTCGCTTTGCTCGTCTGCTCGGCGCTAGCCGCCAACTGTTCGGAAGCAGCGGCGACTTGTTCGGCATTTTGCGCCACTTGTTGAATCACCTGACGCAAGTTGTTCGCCATTTGTTCGAACGCGGCAGCCAGCTGGCCGATTTCATCGCGGTTGCGCACGCTTATGTTCGCCTCGCGCAAATCACCGGCCGCAATCCGCTTGGCCGCATCGGTGAGAGCAAGCAGCGGGCGGGACAACGAGCGGCTGATATAGTAGCTGACAGCCGCCCCCATCGCGATTGTCAAGACGCCGACGATAAGAACAAGATGGAGAACCGCCGCCGCCGATGCGCTCGCATCGCGGTTCGCCTGTTTCATCTCGCGCTCGTGCAACGCGGCCAATTGATCAATTTTTTGTTCAAACTGCGTGGTCAAATCGCGGCCGGTTGTCACGATCAACGCCGTATATTGCTCAGTCTTGTTTTGGTCCTTTAATTCAAACGTTTTTTGCCCGAGCTCATAAAACTGCTGTTCAAGCAAATCGAGTTCGGCCAGCCGCTGTTTTGTCGCTTCTTGGGTTGACGAAGCGGCCAGTTTTTCGCTCGTTTGTTTGTACGCTTTATGCGCTTTTTCGAAGTTTTCTTTGGATGTGGCATCCCCAGTCAGCAAGTAGCCGCGCATGCTGCCAACCTCGCGGCGGACAAGCACCTCAAGTTCTTTCGTGTTGACTAGCTTGGGCACCCTTTTTTCGATGACGTCCGTATATGTACGGTCCAGTACGGAATTTTCGTAATAGGCGAAACCGACCAACAGTGCGATGAGTACGTAAACGAGGCCAAAGCCGGCGAACAGTTTTTTACGAACGGTCAATTTCATTGACATATCCCCCATCTGCGAGTAAATTTCTACCTCTCCTTCTATATTATCGGATCACGCGCCGGCAATGTTTAGTCTGTTCGAGCAGGAGAGCCGCCTCTTTTTTTTCGCGGCCAAACCGGCGCGCCGGTGCATCGCGGTCCGGTCCCAACGACCCCGACCCGTGTTATCCGTTGCGCTTGCGCTGCCCGTTCGCACACCGGAAGGCGACCGCCGCTCCCTTTTGGCTGTCGCCGGCTGTAATCCTTTTTTCCCGGGCTTAACCGCCTACGCTGTCCATTCCGGCTCGTTCGGCCGGGTTGGCTGTCGATCGCGGCGGAGGACACCTTAACCGCCTACGCCGTCTCTTCCGGCTTCCGTGTGTTGCCGCCCGCCTCAGCTTGATCGCGGATCAAAAACGACGTCGCAAGAGCAACGATGCTGCCGATGAAGCCAAACAAAAACAGGTGGTGAATGCCGGTTATAAAGGTCGGAGCCTGGGCCAAAAGCGCCCCCATGACCGTGACGCCGATCGCCGTGCCGATATTGCGGCAAAACATAAAAAACGACGTCGCAATTCCTTTTTCATGAACGTCAGCCAGCTGCTGCGAACCGATGATCCCAACGGTCGACGTCAAGCCGAACGACAGTCCTTGCAAAAACATGATGAAAAAGACGTACCAAAACCCGTGGCTTTCGTTCAGCAAGGCAAGCAAAAGGCCGGAAACGACAAGTAGCACGTTGCCGATGATCAAAAGCAAGCGATAGCCATAGCGCAAAATCCACTTCCCCGCCGGCACGGCAGCGATCATCCAGCCGACCGACGAGCCAAGCAGCGCCACGCCGCTCATAAACACAGACAAGTGGGCGACATTTTGCAAAAACAGCGGAATGTAGCTTGACGTCCCAAACAAAGCGACACAGCTGACAAAGCCGTTGATGTTCATCCATTTCAGCGTCCGATGATGGACAAGCGACAGCGGCACGAGCGGAGATGGCTGCCGTTTTTCAAAATAATAAAAGGCGACAAGCAACAGCGCCCCGACCGCACCGTACCACCATTGCCCTCGTTCAACGACCGTCACAAGCAAAAGCAAGCTGATCGCCGCCGCAAACAGCGCCGCGCCCATATAGTCGACCGAAGCCCGCTTCGGTTCATATACTTCTTGATACGGAAGCAAGGTCAAAAGCGAAAGCAAGCAAATCGGGATGTTGACGTAAAAGATCCAGCGCCATGTCGCATACTCGACAAACAACGAGCCGAGCAGCGGGGCGAGCACGGCCGAAATGCCCCACATGGCCGTAAAAAACGCTTGGATTTTTCCGCGCTTTTCCACCGGAAACAAATCGCCGGCGATAATCGCCGGAAACGGCATCATAAACCCGGCCCCCACCCCTTGCAAGGCGCGGAACACCACCAGCTGCACCATGCTTTGTGACAAGCCGCAAAGAAGCGAGCCGATGAAAAAGAACATAATGCCAAAGCTGAATACTTTTTTGCGGCCAAACAAGTCCGAGAGGCGGCCAGCGATCGGCGACAAGACCGTCGTCGTAATCATGTACGATGCGAACGCCCACGCGTACAAAGAAAATCCGCCGAGTTCGTTCGCGATGATCGGCATTGTCGTATTCATGATGGTCGTATCCATCGACGCGACGAGCATCGCCAAGACGATGCTGACCATGACCGATAAGCGGCTGTTCATGCGAAGGACCTCCTTTTTCAGTAAACTACGAACAGTTTATTTTACATGATAAAAAATGAGAGCACCAAATGATATGCATTGAACATTTGAATCATTTGTGTTGGTTGTCGAATTTTGCTACCCTATAAATGGAAATCCCCAAAACCGCTAACGTGACTCCCATCATATCATTGCACCAGTAAGGAGGAGAGAAATGAAAAAAACAACGATTGTCTTTTCGATCTCGATTGTGATTGCCATTGCGTTTACTATTTGGGGGATGATTCCGGAATCTTTATGGCCGCGCTACAATTTAAACGCGGTCAGCAGCGCGGTGCACACGTTTCTAATCGATAAATTCAGCTGGTTTTATTTGCTCAGCGCTTCCTTGTTTTTAGCGTTTTGTTTATTTCTCATTTTTTCTCGCTACGGAAATATTCGTCTTGGCCGCGACGAAGAAAAACCGGAATACAGCTATATGACATGGTTTGCCATGCTGTTTAGCGCCGGAATGGGAATCGGGTTAGTGTTTTGGGGAGTGGCCGAACCGGTGTCCCACTATTACACGCCGCCAACCGGGGAAGGGGCGACAACGGAAGCGGCCCGTCTGGCGATGCGCTACTCGTTTTTCCATTGGGGGTTGCATCCATGGGCAATCTACGGCGTCTTGGCCTTAGCGCTCGCTTACTTCCAGTTTCGCAAACGAGACGCCGGCGTTGTTAGCCGCACACTGCGCCCGCTGTTTGGCACACGCATAGAAGGCGGCCTCGGGGTAGCCATTGATACGTTGGCCGTCTACGCAACCGTGTTTGGCATCGCCACTTCGCTAGGTCTGGGAGCCATTCAAATTAGCGGGGGATTGCATCAGCTGTTTCCCCGCATTCCAAACAGCTTTTCGACCCAGCTGCTCATCATTGTCGTTGTCACCGCCCTATTTATGCTTTCGGCGCAAACCGGCCTTAACAAAGGCATAAAATGGCTGAGTAACTTAAATATCGCGCTCGCGTTGCTGCTCATGGTTTTCATGCTGTTTGCCGGGCCGACGAATTTTATTATGGATGTGTTCACAACAACAATCGGGACGTACTTACAAAACCTCCCGTCGATGAGTTTTCGGCTGAACCCGTTTGAACAAAATGATTGGCCGAAAGTGTGGACCATTTTTTATTGGGCGTGGTGGATCGCGTGGGCGCCGTTTGTCGGGACGTTCATCGCTCGCATTTCCCGCGGGCGCACGATCCGTGAATTTATGATCGGTGTCTTGGCGGTTCCAACGATTTTCAGTGCCCTTTGGTTTTCTGTTTTCGGCGGCTCGGCTCTTTACCTCGAGCAGTTCCAGCATGCGGGCATTGGCAAAGTGATGAATGAAAAAGGGATCGAAACTGCCTTGTTTTTTACATTCGAACATTTCCCGCTCGCTACATTGCTTTCGGGCATCGCCATTTTGCTCATTTGCACGTTTTTTGTCACATCGGCCGACTCGGCAACGTTTGTGCTTGGCATGCAGACGACCAATGGCAGCTTAAACCCCCCAAACTCGGTCAAATTCGTTTGGGGCATTGTCCAATCAGCGATAGCGGCCATCCTTCTGTTCGTCGGCGGACTTGAATCGCTGCAGACAGCATCCATTATCGCCGCGTTTCCATTTGCGATCATTATGATTTTGATCGTTCTGGCCCTTATCCGTTCCTTCCAGCAAGAAACGGCGCGAAAAACGCAAAAACCTATCGAATAATGACTAACGGTGTCCCGCTTTTAAGGACACCTTTTCTTATTTATAGACCTAATGATTGTCAAACGCTATCATTCACACCGTCCTCCTAATAGACAGCGACAGCAAAGGTCATAGACCGAAAGCATAAGAAAAGGCCGCCCGCCAAAGCCACAAAGCGCTTTATGCGAGCAGCCTTCCACCGCCTTCGGTGATATGTTTAGGAGGCCGGTGATTTA
>NZ_LQYX01000121.1:139243-294315 GCF_001587475.1 Geobacillus sp. B4113_201601 | reverse complement strand
ACTGCTTCCACCTATTTCTCAATTAGAGAAACCTCGTAGAAACAGCCTTCTTTTCTGAATGAAAATGCGATGATTGATGTGTGACAGCGTTTTTTCACCAGCCTTTTCGGCGACAGGTCAAACGCCCCTTCTCTATTCCATTAGTTAAGCACCCGAACCGCTTTGACAAACCGCGTTTTCCAATAAGAAGACGTCAGCGATGAATACGTGACCCCCAGCGAAACAGTCGCGTTGATCATTTGCCCGTTGCCGGCGTAAATGCCAACGTGGTTGATCGTGCCGTTTGAATCGGTGTCAAAAAAGACGAGATCGCCTTTTTGCAACTGGCTAAACGACACCGTTCTTCCGGCTTGCGCTTGAGCGGATGACGAGCGCGGCAGCGAAATGCCCGCCTCGCTAAAGACGCGCATCGTAAACGACGAGCAGTCAAACACATCGGTGCGCGACGGGCTCGCCCCGTACAAATATCTCGCTCCTAAATATTTTTCGCCGATTTCGATGATTTGGTCAGCCAGTGAAACGGACGATTCAGCCGAAACCGGTTTGACGGCCGATACGTTTTGTTCGGCGCGGACAGCCGTCGTCCCCCCGGCCACTTTAATGGCTTGGCCGACGCGAATCACGTTCGGGTTCGTAATTTGCGGGTTCAGCGCCAACAAGCGGTCCACGGTCGTTTGAAACTGGTTGGCAATCCCCGACAATGTATCCCCTTTTTGAACGATGTATTGGCCGTTCACAGCCGCGGCCGCCGGCTTGACAGTGTATGTATTTGCGCTTGCCCGCCCTGCTAGTTGCAGCGCTTGTCCGGCGCGGATAAAGTTCGGATCGGCAATGCTTGGATTCAGCTGGAGCAACGCCTCCACGGTCGTGCCAAACTTTTGGGCAATGCCGCTTAACGTGTCGCCGGACTGAACGGTGTATGTATTGGTAACAGCTTGTTTACTCCCGCTTTGTTCATCGATTTGCAACACTTGGCCTGGAAAAATGAGATCGGACGGTACCTGGTTTTGCTGCTTTAACCGCTCAACGGTCGTATCATAGTGCCTCGCAATCTCCCAAAGCGTGTCGCCTTTTTGCACCGTATAGCTGGCCGCAAAAGCGGAATGGCCGGCCAGCAGCGAACCGATCAACGTGCTTGTCCACACAAACGTCTTTTTCACGCTGCATCCCCCTAGCTGTCTATATTCTTATCCGTTTTTGACAACATTCGCTATGACTCTACAAAATTCGGCATGTATTCCTGCACATGAGCCATTATAGTAAAATCCAAACAACTCGTCTGTAACAAAACGAAGAAAAGTAGATTACAAAACGATTACAAAAAGGCTGACCTAAAAGGTTGTCTGCCTTCAAGATCGGCACAACCGATCGTGCGGCAGAAGCAGTCAGCACGTATATCGAGCAACGAAAGAGGGTGTCCCGATCCTTTTGGGACACCCTCCATTTACATTACCCGTTTAAATAACTTTTCAATTTCATAAGTTGAAAAATGAACGATGATCGGCCGGCCGTGCGGACAGGTGAACGGGTCGGTCGTCTTCCGCAGCGCCTCGAGCAACGCAAAGATTTCATCGTCGCGCAAATGACGGTTGGCTTTAATCGCCTGCTTGCAACTCATCATAATGGCGGCTTGCTCGCGCAGCTTCTTGATATCGACCGTTTTGGTTGCCAGCGCGCCCGCGATCATCTCCTCGATGATTTCTTTTTCTTTCCCTTTCGGAAACCATACGGGATGGGAGCGAACAACAAACGCCCGTGGACCGAACGGCTCAAGAAACACACCGCAGCGGGCGAGTTCGTCGCGGCAGGCGACGAGGCGCTCGTATTCATCGGCCGGATATTCCAATGTCAGCGGGACGAGCAGCTCTTGCACCTCGTTAGACACTTGAGCTAGTTTTTCGCGGAAATATTCGTAATAGATCCGTTCTTGAGCTGCGTGTTGATCGATCATATACAGCCCTTGTTCATTTTCGGCCAAGATGTACGTTCCGTGCAGCTGGCCGATCGGATAAAGCGGGGGAAGGCGATCAGTTTGCTTTGTCTCCGTTTGTCCCTCAGCAGGCAGCGGCGGCGCCTCCGGTTTGTCCCCGCCATCCGCATGCGGTCGAGCAACGGGCGAAGCAGAGGCAGCGCCTTCCTTTTCTCCGTTTCCAACGTCAGCGGATGGCGGCGAGGAAAACGGCCGCCCAGCGGACGGGGGCATCGTTCCCGTCTGTCCGCTTTCCTCGCCGATGTGCGCGTTCGCCTCCTCGCTGCCAAGCACCGGCATCGTCCCTGCCCGTTCGCGGTTCTCCCTCTGGCTGTCCAACTCCGCGGACGGTTCATGAACATGATGGGCGAACGTAAACGAAGCTTGCTCCGTTTTCGGTTTGACCGTCTTGTTGGCCGCTGATACGGACGGAATGAGCGTTCGCCGCCGGAACGCCTCGCGGATGGCAGATGCGACGAGCTCTTGCAGCTCCGCTTCTTTGCTGAAGCGAACTTCGAGTTTGGCCGGATGGACGTTGACATCAACAAGCACCGGATCCATTTCGATGGCGAGAACTACGATCGGATAGCGGCCGACCGGCAAAAGGGTATGGTAGCCGGCTTCAATCGCCTTCACCAGCGGCGCGCTGCGCACGTAGCGGCCGTTGACAACGAGCGACATGGCATGGCGCGAGGCGCGCGTCACCTCAGGCGGCGACAGGTAGCCGCGGACGAGAAAATCAAGCGATTCCGCTTCCATCGGAATCATCTGTTTCGCCGTCTCGGCGCCGTAAATGGCAGCGAGCACGTGCCGGACATCGCCGCTGCCGTTCGTCAGAAGGAGCGTTTTGCCGTGATGGCGAAGCCGGAACGACACGTCGGGATGGGCGAGCGCAAGCCGTTGAACAACATCGACGGCATGGCCGAGCTCGGTGTGAATCGTTTTCATATATTTCAAGCGCGCCGGCGTATTGAAAAATAAGTTCGATACGGTCAAATCGGTCCCTTTGCGCGCTGCCGCCCGCTCGCGCGACAACAACCGGCCGCCTTGAAGCACCAGCTTCGTGCCCGGGCCGCTTCCCGTGCTTGTCACCAGCTCGACTTCCGATACCGCGGCGATGCTTGGCAGCGCCTCGCCGCGAAAACCGAGCGTGCGGATGCGAAACAAATCATGCTCATCTTCGATTTTGCTGGTCGCATGCCGCTCAAAAGCAAGAAGGCTATCGTCTTCCTCCATTCCGTCGCCGTTGTCGATGACGCGAATTTTCGTCATCCCGGCCTCTTCCAATTCAATTTCAATCGCTGTGCTATGGGCGTCAATGGCGTTTTCAACGAGCTCCTTGACGACCGAAGCCGGCCGCTCAACCACTTCGCCGGCGGCGATTTTATTCGCCAGCAAATCATCGAGTTTGCGGATGCGTCCCATCGCTTCTCCCCCCTTACTTCAGGAGCTTTTGCAGCTCATATAGCTTGTTCAGCGCCTCCAGCGGGGTCATCTCGAGCAAATGGAGGTCTTTCAGCGCCGCGAGAACCTTTTTTTCTTTTTGGGAAAGGGAGGCTCCCACAGGCGCGGGGGCAAGATCGGGAAACATGGTGAGCTGCTCGACCACCGTTTCTCGCTCCCGCGCTTTCCTTTCGCCCGCCGCCCGGCTCGGCGGCCGTCCGCTCGCTTGTCCTGCTGTTTTGGCAGGCGCGTCCTCTTCATCGGCCTGCGGACTGCGCGCAGACGATTCCGCCGCTTCCCGTTTCGGTGTGGATTGTTCCCATTCGGCCAAAAGACAGCGGGCCCGCTCAATGAGCGAGGAGGGCAGCCCAGCCAGTTCGGCGACATGGATGCCGTAGCTCTTGTCGGCGGCACCAGCGGCGATTTGATGGAGGAAAACGACCTTTCCGTTTTCTTCAACCGCGCGGGCATGGACGTTCACAAGCCGAGGCAGCGTCTCTTCCAGTGCGGTCAGCTCATGATAATGCGTGCTAAACAGCGTTTTCGCACCGATTCGGTCGTGAATATATTCAATGATCGCCTGAGCGAGCGCCATGCCGTCGTACGTCGATGTGCCGCGTCCGATCTCATCGAATAAAATGAGACTGTTTTGCGTCGCATGGGCGATGGCGTGGCGCGCCTCAAGCATTTCGACCATAAACGTGCTCTGCCCGGCCGCTAAATCATCGGCCGCCCCGATGCGGGTGAACACTTGGTCAAAGATCGGCAACACTGCCCGTTCCGCCGGAACGAAGCAGCCGATTTGCGCCATGATGGCGGTGAGCGCCACTTGCCGCATGTACGTGCTTTTCCCGGCCATGTTCGGCCCGGTGATGAGCAGCATTTCCCGCTCGCGGTCCATATAGCAGTCATTCGGCACATACGTTTGCGTGCCGAGCACTTTTTCGACAACCGGATGGCGCCCCCCTTGAATGGCCAAGACGCGCTCCGTGGAAAATTGCGGGCGCACGTAGCGGCGCTCGTCGCTCACCGCGGCGAACGATTGCAGCACATCGAGCTCGGCAATGGCTTTCGCCAGCGTCTGCAGGCGTGGGATGTATTGCTTCGTTTGCTCGCGAATGGCGACAAACAGCTCATATTCGAGCTCGATGCTTTTTTCTTCGGCCTCTAAAATCAGCGCTTCTTTTTCTTTTAACTCGGGAGTGATGAAACGTTCCGCGTTGGCGAGCGTCTGCTTCCGCTCATAGCGCCCCTCTGGCACGAGCGGAAGGTTCGGCTTTGTCACCTCAATGTAATAGCCAAACACGCGGTTGTAGCCCACTTTCAGCGACTTGATGCCGGTCGCTTCCCGCTCCTTCGCCTCCAGTTCGGCGATCCACGCCTTGCCGTTGCGGCTCGCGTCACGGCAGCGATCAAGGCGTTGGTCATATCCGTCTTTGATGATATTCCCTTCCTTGACGGAAAGCGGCGGCTGTTCTTGAATCGAACGCTCGAGCAACTCGACGAGCTCTTCGCACGGGTCGAGCCGCTCGGCGAGCCGCCCGGCTTCCGAAAGCGGCAGCGCGCCGACCGTCCGGCGGAGCGCCGGCACTTCAAGGAGCGATTTTTTCAACTGTACGAGGTCGCGGGCGTTGGCGTTCCCGTAGGAAATGCGGCCGGCCAAGCGTTCGATGTCGTAGACGCTGTGAAGTCCGCTGCGCAGCTCTTGACGTTCGAAATACGCTGCTTTCAATGTTTCGACGAAATCGAGGCGCCGTTCGATCTCCTCGCGGTTCACAAGCGGGCGGTCGAGCCATTGTTTCAGCAGACGGCCGCCCATCGCCGTCACCGTTTCATCCAACAGCCATAACAGCGAGCCTTTCCGCCCTTTCAAGCGGACGGTTTCGACCAGTTCCAAATGCTGTTTCGAATGCCGGTCCATTTTCATATACTGGTCGACTTGATACAGTTCGGCCGGCTGCAAATGATCAAGCCGGCGCTTCTGCGTGCGGACAAGATAATGAAGCAGACGGGCAAGCGTTGAACGGAGCTTTTCTTGCCCGACGTGCCCGGCGACGCGATCCCATTCGTCCCGCCACGCCGCTTCATCTTCATAAGAAACGGTCGCTGCGAACCGTTCTTTCAACTCGCGCACCCATCCGTCATCGCTGTCTGAAGAAACGACGAGCTCCCGTGCCCGAATAGCATGGAGCTCATTGGCCGTCTCCTCCCAAGATGAAAGCAGCGTCAACCGCACTTCCCCGGTCGACAAATCCGCGTAAGCCAATCCGTATGTACCATCCGCAAACGGCGTAAGCGCCGCCAAGTAGCAGTTTTCCTTGTCGGAAAGCCCCTTTCCTTCCATGAGCGTACCCGGGGTGATGAGCTGCACCACTTCGCGGCGCACAACCCCTTTGGCCGCTTTCGGATCTTCGACTTGCTCGCAAATCGCGACTTTGTATCCCTTTTCGATCAGCTGTTCAATGTATCCTTGCGCCGAATGGTACGGCACCCCGCACATCGGCACCCGTTCATCGCCGCCTCCGTCGCGGCTTGTTAATGTGATTTCCAGCTCCTGCGCCGCCTTGATGGCGTCGTCAAAAAACAGTTCGTAAAAGTCGCCAAGCCGAAAGAACAAAAACGCGTCCGGATATTGTGCTTTAATATGCAAATATTGCTGGATCATCGGTGTATACGACGGCATCGCTTCTCCCAACCTTTTTTACCCGAAGGCTGATTGATTGCGCTACTATTATAACAAGCGGCAAAAGAAAAAACTAGGAAAGAAATTTCCTAGTTTTACTCTTCCTCACCAAGCAGCAGTTCAGGGCTTAAATCTTCCAATTCCTCGTCAAGGTCATCATCGTCGCAGAAATCATCGTCTTGGCCGCAGCCTTCTGGGTTGATGGCAACGCATACTTTCGTTTCGCCGATCACTTCGGCGACAAATTCCCTCTCAACGTCGACGACGATTTTGTTGCCGTTCGGCGAAATCGTGCATTCGAGGCAGTTCGGCTGCTGGATGACGCGGACGATAATATCAGTGTCGTCGCTAATTAAATGGTCTTTATCACGGTATTTTAACTTGACCACATCAGTGTACGAGACCGTTTCCGTAACGACTTCCGTTTTTGTATTGTTGTTGTACGAATACCAGACGTTAATGTCGTAGTGGCCGTGAATTTCGACCGTTTTATCGCATTTTTTCGCTTCATAGCGGTGGTTGATGATCCAGCAGCCAAGAATGCTTGACGGGCGGTTCGGCGCCGTCACCGTATGGGTCGATTGCGTAAACTTGCGGCCTTTGCCGACAACGGCTTTTGTAATAATTTCCCTGTATTCAGACATCGAACGGAACCCTCCTCAAATGAATCTTCATTTCATCCTATGCGCCATCTCCGCTAATGTGCACAGCAAATGAATCATTATTCCGTATAGTTCATTGTATGCGCCCGCTCCGTTCGATGTGCCTTCTTTTTTGCCGCTGGCGGCGGAAGCGCCGACCCAATCCTTTCGGTTAGCGCTAGGAGGCCGGAGAAGATCGATGTTCCTTTTTCCATCGGCCGATGAAAAAAAAGCGCCCCCGCTTAAGGGACGCTTTTGACCCGTCTCTTCCGCTCCGCCAGCGTTTTAATGGCAGCCGCCGGGCTTGCTGTGACGAAGCGCGGCACCCGTTTCACCACGCAGCACGTCACCGCCGGTCGAAGCGAGAATTTCGTCGGTGACCGTATTGGAAATCGTCGAGGCGACGAGCTGAAGCAAATCGTTCACATCGGCTTGCGATTGCTGGAATTCGCTGACGATCGGGATTTGCGACAACTGTTCGTAAATGGCGTCAATTTGCTGCTCGACTTTTTTCAACGCCTCGCGTTTGCCGTAATGCTGGAGGTTGACCGCCTGCTTTTGCAGCGATTTCAACTCGTTGATCAGCGCGCGCACTTTTTCGTTTTGATGGATTTTTTCTTCGGCCCGTTTGAAAAAGTCGACTTCTTCCGTTTCGGCGATCATTTTGGCGAGCTGCTTCGCCTGCGCCAATACATCATCCCGCGTATACTTTGCCATCCTTTTTCACCTCCATCGCTTCGTTCACCAGCTCGCCTGTCAGCGTCCACGTCTTCGCCTGCGTAATGCGCACGTTGACCAATCGGCCGATGAGCGATTTCGGGCCGACGAAGTGGACGAGCTTGTTTTTGCGCGTATAACCCGCCAATACATCCGGGTTCGTTTTGCTTTCGCCTTCTACGAGCACTTCGACGACTTGCCCTTCGTATTGCTTCATTTTCTTGGCTGCGATTTCTTGTACAAGGTCGTTCAGCCGCTTGAGCCGCTCTTTTTTCACTTTCATCGGCACGTTGTCTTTCATGTTCGCCGCCGGCGTGCCTTCGCGCGGCGAGTAAATGAACGTGTACGCCGAGTCAAACTCGACTTCACGGTAAAGCGACAGCGTTTCTTCAAACTGCTCGTCTGTCTCGTTCGGGAAGCCGACGATAATATCGGTCGTCAACGCGACATCCGGAATGGCGGCTTTGATTTTGCGGACGAGCTCCAAATATTCCTCGCGCGTATACTTGCGACCCATCATTTTCAAAATTTCCGTGCTGCCTGATTGCACTGGCAGATGAATATGCTCAACCAAGTTGCCGCGTTTGGCGAGCACTTCGATGAGCCGGTCGTCAAAGTCGCGCGGATGGCTCGTCGTGAAACGAATGCGTGCAATATCGATTTTGCGCAGTTCATCCATTAAATCGCCAAGGCCGTACTGGATGTCGGTGAAATCTTTCCCGTAAGCGTTGACGTTTTGCCCGAGCAGCGTAATTTCTTTGTAGCCTTGGGCGGCGAGCTGGCGCACTTCTTGGATGATGTCTTCCGGGCGGCGGCTCCGCTCTTTGCCGCGCGTATACGGGACGATGCAGTACGTGCAAAACTTGTCGCAGCCGTACATGATGTTGACCCACGCTTTAATGTTTCCTTTGCGCGCTTTCGGCAAGTTTTCGACGACGTCCCCTTCTTTTGACCATACTTCGACGACCATTTCTTTCGACATGTACGCCTCATGCAAAATGTACGGCAAGCGATGGATGTTGTGCGTGCCGAAAATCATGTCGACGTATTGGTATTGCTTTAAAATTTTGTTGACGACCGCTTCTTCTTGCGACATACAGCCGCACACGCCAAGCAATAAGTCCGGGTTCGTCGTTTTAAGCGGCTTTAAGTAGCCGAGCTCGCCGAACACTTTGTTTTCCGCGTTTTCGCGGATCGCACACGTGTTGAGCAAAATGACGTTTGCGTCTTCCGGCCGGTCGGTCGGCTCATAGCCGAGCGCCATGAAAATGCCGGCCATCACTTCCGTGTCATGCTCGTTCATCTGGCAGCCGTACGTGCGGATGTAAAATTTCCGCCCGCGCCCCATGCCGCGGAATTCATCGGGAATCGCAAAGTCTTTCACATATTGCACTTCTTCCTTGCCGCGTTTTTTCGCTTCTTTTAAATTCGGCGGGAGAAAGACGCTCGAGAAGTATTTCTCATAGTCTTTCGACGTTTTCGCTTTCAGCCGGTCCAAGGCGGATTTTCTGTCCGCTGGATGGCTTTCCGTTTTGATTTGTCCCGTTTGCTCCAAACGTTGTTTTTCGTTCATCGCAATCGCGATCTCCTTTCTGTCCAACATCATTGCATGATTCTCGCAAAATTCTTCCAAACTACACATTATCATAGTATATCGTCAACTGCCAAGAAACACAACGGGAATTGTTCCGGAAGCCCGGAACATATCATGATAACAAAAAACCCCCGATGGGACAAGCCCTACGGGGTGTCAGTTGTTTCCTTTTTTACATAAATTCCGATACAAGCTGTTCGAACTGTTCTTTGTCTAGTTTCAAGTCCGCCTCAGCAAGCGGCGCTGCGCTGTAGCCCGGCACAAGCTCTTGATACGACTTTTGCTCTTCGTTTTGATAAATCACTCCGGTGACGAGCCCATCGTATTTCATGACCGTCTGCATCGCCATCTCGCGATTGGCCGGGTCGTACCCTTCGATGTCGCTCACCTTGACGAGCCGTTCTTTGAACCATTCGTACGTGTTCACTTTGTTGTATGTGACGCACGGGCTGAAGACGTTGATGAACGCAAATCCTTTATGCTTGACGCCTTCTTCGATCAAGCTTGTCAGCTCTTTCAAGTCGCTTGAGAACCCTTGCGCGACAAACGTCGCTCCGGCGCTTAACGCGATCTCGAGCGGCGACAGCGCCGGCTCGATCGATCCGTGCGGCGTGCTTTTCGTTTGAAAGCCGGCAGCGCTGCGCGGCGAAGTTTGTCCTTTCGTCAGCCCGTAAATTTGGTTGTCCATGACGATGTATGTGATGTCGATGTTGCGGCGAATGGCGTGAACCGTGTGCCCCATGCCGATCGCAAACCCATCGCCGTCGCCGCCGGCGGCGATGACGGTCAAATCGCGATTGGCCATTTTCACTCCTTGGGCGAGCGGCAACACGCGGCCGTGCGTGCCGTGGAAACCGTAGGAGTGAATGTACCCAGAAATGCGGCCCGAACAGCCAATCCCGGAGATGACGGCAAGCTCATGCGGTTCGAGCCCAAGATTGGCGGCCGCCCGTTGGATGGCCGCTTGCACGGAAAAGTCGCCGCAGCCGGGACACCAGTTTGGCTTCACATCATTGCGGAAATCTTTAAAGGTGGCCATTGCATGAACAACTCCTTGCATTTAGTATAGACATCGCCCGGCAGGAACGGATTGCCGTCGAATTTCAAGACGCTGGCGATTTTATCGGCATGCCCGACGTTCATTTTCAACAAGCTCGCCAATTGCCCGGTCGCGTTTTGCTCGATGACGACGACTCGCTTGGCTTTTTCGACAAGCGGGCGCATGTCATCCGCCGGGAACGGGTGAAGGAGGCGGATATGGGCATGGTTGACGTTGACGCCGTCTTGTTCGAGCCGCTCCATCGCTTCTTCAATCGCGCCTCGCGTTGACAAGAAGCCGACAAGCAGCAAATCCGGCTCCTCATGGCGGAGCTGTTTATGCACCGGTGTCGGAAAATGGAGATGCGCGAGCTTGCGCAGCCGCTTTTCCATTTGCGCTTGGCGGTTCGCGGCTGTTTCCGACGGCCGTCCTGTCTCCGCGTGCTCCACCCCGGTGACGTGGTGGATGCCGTTTTTCGTCCCCGGCAGCACGCGCGGCGAAATGCCGTCCGGCGTCAGTTCATACCGTTTGAAATTGTCCTTGCCGGAAAGCGGCGGCAATTCCCCGGTGACAAGCTTGCCGCGGCGAATTTCAACGCGGTCGTAATCGAGCGGTTCGACCGTTTGTTTGCCAAGCGACAGCTGCAAATCCGACAAGAAGATGACCGGGCATTGGTATTCCTCAGCTAAGTTGAACGCTTCCGCCATGTCGTAAAACGCTTCTTCGACCGTGCTTGGCGCCATGACGATTTTCGGGATTTCCCCGTGCGTTCCGTAAATCATCGCCAGCAAGTCCGACTGTTCTTGCTTCGTCGGCAAGCCCGTGCTCGGACCGCCCCGCTGGGTATCGACAACCACAAGCGGCGTTTCCGTCATCCCGGCCAGTCCGATCGCTTCGGCCATCAGCGACAACCCCGGTCCGGCGGAAGCGGTAAACGCCCGCACGCCCGCGTAATTGGCACCGATCGCCATCGTGCAAGCAGCGATTTCGTCTTCTGTCTGAATGACCGTCCCCCCGAAACGAGGCAATGCTTTGATTAAATATTCCATGATTTCGGAAGCTGGGGTGATCGGGTACGCGGCCATCAAACGGGCGCCGCCGGCAAGGGCCCCCAAGGCGATCGCGTCATTGCCGATCATAAACAGTCGCTGTTTTCCATCAGCTTGAGCGAGTTTCATCGGCTCGCCGCGGCCGTCCAGCTGCTTTTCCATATACCGCGCCCCAGCGCGAATCGCTTCCATGTTTTTGGCGACCACTTGCGCCCCTTTGCGGGCAAACGTGTCCGCCACCACGCTTTCGAACACGGCGGCGTCTAAACCGAGCACAGCGCTCGTCGCGCCGATGGCGACCATGTTTTTCATCAGCGGGTTGCCAAGTTCCGTCGCGATGTCAGTGAACGGAACGGCGTAAAGCGCCACTCCCGTCCCTTCTGGAATCGCCGGATCGAATTTGGCGTCGGCGATGACGATGCCGCCGCTATGAAGCTCGTGAAAATTGAAATCAATCGTCTCTTGGTCGAACGCCACGAGGATGTCCAAATCGTCCGCGACCGCCCGCACCGGCTTCGTGCTGACGCGGATTTTGTTGTTCGTATGCCCCCCCTTAATGCGCGAAGAAAAATGACGGTACCCGTATAAATAGTACCCGAGGCGGTTCAAGGCTGTGGAAAAAATTTCCCCGGTGCTCTCAATCCCTTCCCCTTGTTGGCCGCCCACCTTCCATGACAACTGTTCGATCATGCGTTACACCCCTTTATGTTCGCTCCAACCTTCACTGCTATTGTACCACTTTTCTGACAAGCCAACCACTCCCTTCCCTCTTGAAAACGAGCGGCCGGCGCGGTCAATGATTTCCCTTTCATTTTAGGATACGCCAAGCCGCTGTTCAATGACATTCATCACTCCGGCAAATGTGCATAAAAATTGTCGAACAAAAACCGTTTCACTTGATCGGCGGAATAATGCCGATGCAGCTCGTCAACAAGCCGGGCGTAGTCTCTCACCGAGGCAAGACCGGCGACCGTCTGCGTGATGCCGTCAAAATCGGAGCCAAAGCCAACATGGCGCTCTCCCCCGAGCGCACAAATATGATCGAGATGGCGAAGCACATCGGCCACCGTCGCCCCTCGTTTATCATCGGTCAAAAAATACGGCACAAAGGTAATGCCGATGATTCCGTCTTTTTCGATCAGCGCGCCAATCTGCTCATCGGTCAAGTTGCGCCGATGCGGACAAAGGCGATGCGCGTTTGAATGAGAGGCGATCGGAAAGCAGGCCGCCTCGATGACATCCCAAAACGCTCGCTCCGACAAGTGCGACACATCGACCCACCGTTTCGTTTCATTGAGCAGCTCGATGACTTGCCGGCCAAACGCGGTCAGCCCGGCGCCGCGCGTTTCCCACGCCCCGTCGGCGACGGCGTTCGGAAAGTTCCACGTCAAGCCGACAGACGCAACACCGAGACGAAGAAGCGTTTTCAGTTTGATAAGGTTTGAGCCGATAGCATCGCAGCCTTCGAGCGTCAGCATCGCGCCGATCTCCCCCTCTTTGAGAGAGGCAATGTCCCGCTTCGTGCGCACCACCTTCATCGCTGGAAAGGCATCGATGAGGCGGGTGAAAAAAAGATCGGCCATCTCAAGCGCCGCCGTGAACCGGGCCTCTTCCGGCACCGTTTCCGGTATGTAGATGGCAAAGCATTGCACCTTCACCCCGGCTTCCGCCATTCCCGAAAACGTCACATGAAGCGATCGTCCGTCACGGAACGATAAGGACCGATCTTGCCACAGTTTCATGAGCGCATCGCAATGGGCGTCAAAAATCATGTATACTCCCCCTTAAAAAGCAAAATAACCTGCCTGCCTTCAAGGTGGAAGGCGCCAACAGGTTATATTTTACCATTCGCCAATCATCGAGTTAACGAGGTTCAACGATCAATTTGATCGCGGTCCGCTCTTCGCCATCGATAATAATATCGGTAAACGCCGGAATGCAGATCAAGTCCATGCCGCTCGGTGCCACAAACCCTCGTGCGATCGCTACTGCCTTAACGGCTTGATTCAACGCGCCGGCGCCGATCGCCTGAATCTCCGCCGCGCCGCGCTCGCGCAGCACACCAGCCAAGGCGCCGGCTACAGAGTTCGGATTCGATTTGGCTGACACTTTTAATATTTCCATCCCTAGTTCCTCCCTCGTCCCCTTGGAAAAATGATTTCGTGAAAAGGTCTTCATTAGTAACTATATTCACGGTTTCAACAACTATTCCTGCTAGGGAGGGACACATTTTTTAAAATTTTCAAAAGATGAGCTATTCAAAATAAGGATGATCGTCATTAATGATCAGCCGCTCGATTTGAAGCGCCCGCCCGCTTTTGGCGTCCACATCGACAAGCACGGCGTTCAGCTGGCTTCTTCCTTCCTTAACGCCAAAACGGACCGGCAAGCCGGTTAAAAATTTGCGCAACACCGCGTCGCGATCGACGCCTAAAATGCCGTCGTACGGCCCGGTCATACCGACATCGGTAATATACGCCGTCCCTTTTGGCAAAATGCGGTTATCAGCCGTCTGAACGTGCGTGTGCGTGCCGATGACGGCGGACACGCGGCCGTCCAAATACCAGCCCATCGCCTGTTTTTCGCTCGTCGCTTCGGCGTGAAAATCAACGATGATGACAGACGTGCGCGCGGAAGCAACGGCAATTAGCTCGTCCGCCTTTTGAAACGGGCAGTCAATCGCCGGCAAAAACGCCCGCCCTTGCAAATTGATGATCGCCGCTTCCCCTTGTTCCGTCGCCACATAGACGATCCCCGTCCCCGGCGTGCCGGACGGGTAGTTCGCTGGGCGAATGAGCGCCTTCGCCTGATCGATAAACTCAAAAATCTCGCGCTGGTCCCACGCATGGTTTCCTAAGGTGATGGCATGAGCGCCGCAGGCAAGCAACGATCGGTAAATCGATTCGGTGATCCCTTTTCCGCCGGCCGCGTTTTCACCGTTGATGATGACGACATCGGGACGGTATTTTTCCTTCAGCTTCGGCACATAGTGCTCGACCATTTTTTGTCCCGGCGCGCCGACCACATCACCAATAAATAATATTCTCATCCCAGATCCCTTTCTACCTCAACACGATCACCGTCAGCGATCGCCGTTTATGTTTATTGTACGGGCAAAAAAAGAAAGTGGCAACAGCCTGCCACTTTTTACTTCGCGTACTCTACCGCCCGCGTTTCGCGGATGACCGTGACTTTAATATGGCCCGGATAATCGAGCTCTTCCTCGATCCGTTTGCGGATATCGCGCGCCAACCGATGCGCTTCCAAGTCGTCGATCATATCCGGTTTGACCATGATCCGCACTTCGCGGCCCGCTTGGATGGCGTATGATTTTTCCACGCCTTCGTAAGACTCGGCAATTTCTTCCAGCTTCTCTAAGCGGCGAATGTAGTTTTCCAGCGTTTCGCTGCGCGCTCCCGGCCGCGCTGCCGACAGCGCATCGGCTGCGGCAACGAGCACGGCGATGACCGACGTCGGTTCGGTGTCGCCGTGGTGCGAAGCGATGCTGTTGATGACGACCGGATGCTCTTTATATTTTGTCGCCAGCTCGACGCCGATTTCCACATGGCTTCCTTCCACTTCATGGTCAATCGCCTTGCCGATATCATGAAGCAAGCCGGCCCGGCGCGCCAGCATTTCGTCCTCTCCGAGCTCAGCCGCCATCAACCCGGCTAAAAACGCCACTTCAACCGAGTGTTTCAAAACGTTTTGCCCGTAGCTCGTCCGGAATTTGAGCCGTCCCAAAATCTTAATCAAATCCGGATGCAGCCCATGAACCCCGACTTCAAACGTCGTTTGTTCGCCGACTTCGCGAATATGTTCGTCCACTTCGCGGCGCGCCTTTTCGACCATCTCTTCGATGCGGGCCGGATGAATGCGGCCGTCTTGGACGAGCTTATCCAAGGCGATGCGCGCCGTTTCGCGGCGAATTGGGTCAAATCCCGACAAAATAACGGCCTCCGGCGTATCGTCGATGATCAAATCGATGCCGGTCAGCGTCTCGAGCGTACGAATGTTCCGCCCTTCGCGCCCGATAATGCGCCCTTTCATTTCATCGTTAGGCAAATTGACGACCGAAACCGTCGTTTCGGCGACATGGTCAGCGGCGCAGCGCTGAATGGCGAGCGACAAAATCGCCTTAGCTCGCTTATCCGCTTCCTCTTTCGCCCGCGTTTCCGCCTCTTTGATCATCATGGCGACTTCATGCGACAGCTCTTTTTCGACACGCTCTAAAACAAGCTGGCGCGCGTCGTCGCGTGTCAATCCGGAAATACGTTCCAGTTCGGCTTGTTGCTGTTGGACGAGCATTTCCACTTTGCTTTCCATTTGTTCAATATGCTGTTGCCTTTCGTTTAGCGCTTCTTCCTTCGCTTCGAGCAGCGCCTCGCGCTTATTGAGCGCTTCGTCTTTGCGGTCGAGATTTTCCTCTTTTTGCATGAGACGGTTTTCTTGTTTTTGAAGCTCGCTTCTCCGGTCGCGGATGTCGCGCTCCGCTTCCGTGCGCAGTTTATGAATCTCATCTTTGGCTTCAAGAAGCGCTTCTTTTTTCAAGGCGTCCGCCTCGCGTTTCGCCTCCTCGATCAGCTGCTCGGCAGCTGCTTTCGCCCCGCCAATTTTCGCTTCGGCAATCGATTTGCGAACAAAAAAGCCAACAACGGCACCAATGACTAAGGCAAGCAAAGCGGAGATGATGATTGGACCCATCGTTTCACCTCCTCTTGCTGTTCAATGTTCCCCTGCATTTTTCGCGCGCCGCCATCGTTGGCGCGGATGGATGTTCCCATTTTCAACGTATTGGCTCGACCCATTTTGCACAGCGATCGCCCGCGCGGCTTTCGGCATCTTCCCGTCCCGCCGCGGCGGACGATCGTTTGACCCCGCCATGCGTATGGACAAATATACATGTTCATTGTAAAGGCGCCCGTAGCAATTGTCAAGATATTACACAGGCCCACGCCCGCCGCCTAGGGGAAAGCGAACATGGAAAGGAGCTGACGCTTATCTTTCGCATCGTATAGACGCGCCGTCACGTTTGGGAAAGCGAACTCGGAAAGGGGCTGACGCAAAAGGTTGTCCGCCTTCAAGATCAGCACAACCGATGGTGCGGCAGAAGCAGTCCGTACGTATATCGAGCAACGAAAGAGGGTGTCCCGATCCTTTCGGGACACCCTCCGGGGCGCTTATTCCTCAAGCAACGCGAACTCGTCTTGCTGCGGTTCACCGCCCGCCTCGCTGCCGTCAATGCCGTAATGTTGACGGATGGCACGGGCGATTTCATCGGCAATATGCGGATTTTCTTTCAAAAATTGCTTTGCGTTTTCCCGGCCTTGGCCAAGCCGTTCGTCTTTGTACGAATACCACGAACCGCTCTTTTGCACGATGTCGAGTTCGGACGCCATATCGATGATTTCCCCTTCGCGGGAAATGCCTTCGCCGTACATGATGTCGACATCAGCTGTTTTAAACGGCGGCGCGACTTTGTTTTTGACGACTTTGATTTTCGTCTTGTTGCCGACCATGTCGTTGCCTTGCTTGATTTGTTCGGCGCGGCGCACTTCTAGGCGGACGGAAGCGTAAAACTTCAGCGCCCGCCCCCCCGGCGTTGTTTCTGGATTGCCAAACATGACGCCGACTTTCTCGCGGATTTGGTTGATGAAAATGGCGATCGTTTTCGATTTGTTGATGGCGCCAGACAGCTTGCGGAGCGCCTGCGACATGAGGCGGGCTTGCAAGCCGACGTGGGCATCGCCCATCTCTCCTTCAATTTCCGCTTTCGGCACGAGCGCCGCCACCGAGTCGATGACGATAATATCGACCGCGCCGCTTCGTACGAGCGCTTCGGCGATTTCGAGCGCCTGTTCGCCGGTGTCGGGCTGGGAAAGCAACAGTTCATCGATATTGACTCCTAATTTTTGCGCATAGATTGGATCGAGCGCGTGCTCGGCATCGATGAAAGCTGCTTGCCCGCCCCGCTTTTGCACCTCAGCGATCGCGTGAAGGGCAACGGTCGTCTTCCCTGATGATTCCGGGCCGTAAATTTCCACAATCCGCCCGCGCGGATAGCCGCCGACGCCTAACGCGATATCGAGCGCCAGCGAACCGCTCGGCACAACGGAAACTTTTCGTTCCACTTGCTCACCGAGCTTCATGATGGCCCCCTTGCCAAACTGTCGTTCAATTTGTTTTAACGCCTGCTCCAACGCGGCTTGACGATCTTGATTCACTCATTTCCTCCTCCTTTTGTAAGGCTACTTATACTATACACCGTTTTCTGACCATTGCCAAGCAAAAAATCGAACGTTCATTCGTTTTTTTTGGTGGGGAAACTAGCAACAATCGCCATGCTGATCCGGCGGAAACAAACGATGGGCGGTGGAGGGTGTGAAAGGAGGGAGCGGCCGAGATTAGCGGTCGGCCGCAAGCAGCTCCAGCAGCAGAAAACAACCGTATTTGGCGGCGCGGATGCGGATGTCGCCGCGCGTGCCGGACAACGTCAAACGGCGGACAGCGGTGCCGCGCTCGCGCATGGCAATGCCGATATAGACGGTGCCGGGCGGATGGCCTTCAAGCGGGTCGGGGCCGGCGACGCCGGTGAAGCTGATGCCGACATCGGCGCCGCATAGCGAACGGACGTTTTCCGCCAACACACGCGCGCACGATTCGCTCACCGCCCCGTCCGTTTCGAGAAGCGGCCGCGGCACGCCAAGCACCTGTTGTTTGACGCCGTTCGTGTAGCAAACGACGCCGCCTTGAACGATCCGCGACGCCCCGGGAACGGCGGTGAGCTGTTCGAGAAACAGCCCGCCGGTCAGGCTCTCGGCCGCCGCGATCGTCCATCCTCTTTCTTTTAACCGTTCGCTTGTCTTCGTAAACAGCGTTTCGTCGTCATAGCCGTAACAGTAGCGGCCAACGCGCGCCAAAATCGCCGCTTCTGCTTCATCAAGCAGCCGCTGCGCTTCCGCCGCGTCCCGGTGCTTCGCCGTCAAGCGGAGCGTCACCTCGCCGTCACCGGCCAGCGGCGCGATCGTCGGATTCGATTGCGCGTCAATCAAATCGGCGAGCGCCGTCTCCAGCGCCGCTTCGCCGATGCCAAAAAAGCGGAGCACACGCGACTCAATGCGTCCGGACAGCGGGAACGCAGCGCGCAAAAAGGGGATCCCGTAACGGGTAAACATCGGGCGCATTTCTTTCGGCGGCCCGGGCAGCAACATGTACGTGATGCCCGCGACGGTGAGCGCCATCCCCGGCGCCATGCCGTTTTCGTTTTTCAGGACGGTCGCCCCTTCCAAAACGAGCGCTTGCTTTTTGTTGTTGTCTGTCATCGGCCGATGGGCGCGGGCAAAGTACGCTTCGATTGCCCGCAACGCCTCTTCATCGATGACGAGCCGGCGGCCAAGCAAACGGGCGATCGTCTCCTTCGTGACATCATCCTTCGTCGGGCCGAGACCGCCGGTGAAGATGATGAGATTCGCCCTCGTTTGCGCCGTTTTCACCGCCTGCTCAAGGCGGCCGGCGTTGTCGCCGACAACCGTCTGGAAATAAACATTGATGCCCAAGGCGGCAAGCTGCTGCGACAAAAACTGGGCGTTCGTGTTGACAATTTGGCCAAGCAGCAGTTCCGAGCCGACGGCGATGATCTCCGCGTTCAATGAACAGCCTCCTCCTTCGCGGCTACCCTATTATTTAGAGCGAGCGAACGCATGTTTGTTTTTCGCAAAATAATCCCATCCCGACCAAACGGTGAAAATGACCGCCACCCAAAGCGCCAAGTCGGCAAACGGGAACGGGATGAGCGAAAACGGTAGATTATGAAGCAACAAGGCGGCAATCGCGATAATTTGCGTCCACGTTTTAATTTTGCCGAGCATATTGGCTGCCACGACTTCCCCCTCACCGGCAAGCACGAGCCGCAAGCCAGTGACGGCAAACTCGCGGCTGATGATGATGATCACCATCCAAGCCGGCGCGAACCCGAGTTCAACGAGCACAATGAGCGCCGCCGATACGAGCAGCTTATCGGCAAGCGGGTCCAAAAACTTGCCCAAATTGGTGACAAGCCCATACTTGCGAGCATAATAGCCGTCAATCCAATCCGTCGTTGACGCCACGATGAAAATGAGAGCGCCGACAAGATGGGCGATCGGGAGCACCTCGCCGCCGATGCGAATGCTGCCCCAACCGAACGGGACGAGCATCACAATCAAAAAAAACGGGATCAACATGATGCGCGCTACCGTAATTTTATTCGGCAAGTTCACAACGAATACCTCCGCTACTCAACATCGATGCGGGCAAAGAAGCGGCTTTCGCTGCGAAAGGCCGCCTCTTGCCGTCACTTTTTCAAGATGAATCGCAGTTTTTGAAACACTTCATCGTTTGGATCAAACGGATAGGCAAACGGCTCCCCGTTTACTTTTACATCAACGTCAAGCGCGTTGCCGATTTTCACCCAGACTTCGCTTTCCGCGGACAAATCGAACGTTTTCGTCTGGCCTTTCATTAAATTGTTGCGGAAAAACGAATGGCCTTTCGTGTTGTACACGTCGACCCAAGATTTCCCGCGCGATGACAGCTCGATGGTGAAGGTATCGGCATGTTGCACTTCAATCGTCGCCGTATTGCCGCTTTTCTCCTTTACACTGAGCGTCGCGGCCGGCTTTTCTTCGCTTTTAGCCGGAGCAGACTGCTCGTTTTCTTCACCGCCTTCACGGGTCGTTTGCTCCTCTTCTTTCGGCTTTTTCGACTGCTCAAGCGGCGAATGGTTCGACTTTTCCACTTCCGCCGTTTTCGTGCTTGTCTTCGCCGGCGGCACTTCCGCCGTGTTGCGCTGAAGGAGCAGCCAGACGAGAACCGCGGCGCCGATCACCGCGGCAACGCCGAGCAGTTTCGGCAGCCAATCGAGCCATTTCGCTCCCTCCGCGGACAATTGTTGGCGCGTTTTCACGCGCGAGAGCGGTTGTGGAATGTCCTCTTGATACGATTGGGGAATATCCTGCTTGTATTGCTCAAACAGCTCGTCCGGATCGAGGCCGACCGCCTCGGCATACTGCCGGATGAAAGCGCGCACGTAAAAATTTCCCGGCATAATGGCGTAATTTCCTTCCTCAATACCGAGCAAATACCGCTTTTGAATTTTCGTCAACTCCTGCAGCTCATCCAAACTCATCTTCTTTTCTTCCCGCGCTTCTCGCAAACGTTTCCCTAGTTCTGTCAACGGACAACACCTTCCGTTTTTTAGACTTGAAGCAAAGAAAAGCGATTCACTGATGACCTTTGCCAAACGCGTAGGAGGCTGGTGATTTACTCGCGGCTACGGCTTTACGATGTTAAAATCTCGTTACATCGGTCCTGCTTTTCGCTCATTCTCTCATTGATAAAGGGAATGAGCCGTTGTTCACCAGCCTTATAGGGGGCGCCCTATTACAATCCGAACTCGGAAAACCCGTCGCCGCCTAACAACGTCGGGCGCTCAATCGCTTCATACGAAATCTCTTCATCCGGTTCATGGCGCAGCTCAATAATGTAGTTAAAATCGTCGAGCGTGTATTCCGTATGGCGGACAAACAAATCCGGATGTTCGACGACCTTCGTCGCCTCAAGGCGCATCAGCTCGCGGACCAGCTGCCAATGCTGCTCATTTCCGCGGCGCGCTGAGACGATGCCGTCAATGATAAAAATATTGTCGACGCTATATTCGTCTTCCATGAGCTGCGTGCGCACCGTTTGCTTGATGAGCGTCGATGAGACAAACATCCACCGCTTGTTGGCGCACACGCTGGCGGCAACGATCGACTCCGTCTTGCCGACGCGCGGCATGCCGCGAATACCGATCAGCTTGTGCCCTTTTTCTTTAAAAATTTCCGCCATAAAATCGACAAGCAAACCGAGCTCATCGCGGACAAAACGGAACGTTTTTTTGTCATCGGCATCGCGCTGGATATAACGGCCGTGGCGAACGGCGAGACGGTCAAGCAGCTTCGGCTGGCGCAGTTTCGTCACCGTAATGTTGTCCATCGTCCGCAAAATCGTCGCCAGCCGCTCGATTTGCTCATTGCTGTCGCAAAGGAGCAGCATGCCGCGGCGCGAGTCCCGGACACCGTTGATCGTCACGATGTTGATGGACAACATGCCGAGCAGCGAAGCGACATCGCCGAGCAGCCCTGGGCGGTTGACATGAATTTCGTATTCCAAATACCATTCCTGCTTGCCCATTCCGTCTCCTCCTTGCCGGTGTCCGCACAAACGCCTTATGCTAAATTCATACTACTATAACCGCAAATGGAAAAGCAACCGAAAAGGAGGAGGAAAAACGCCATTTCCATGCGAGGGGAACAGCAAGGGGATCTGCCCGGCCGGATCGTCTCCAGCGGCGGCCTTGGCCGCATGTTCGGGGCGAAAGCCGCAGCCGGCTTCCAGCAGAAAAGGTGCCCCGCTCTTTCGTTTGGGACACCCCGTTTGTTTGTTCAGTGTTGGCGATGTTGAACGAGCTTCACCATCATATTGGCGAGCGCATGCTGTTCTCTTTCATCGGCTACGCTCCAAAGGTCAGCAAGCACCCGCTCTTCCGGGTTTTTCGGATCGACGTGTTTGGCCAAATAGTCCCCGATTTGATAAGCGACATCGGAGATGACTTGCTGGTTCAACCCTTGTTGCTGCGCCTGCTGCAGACGTTCAGCTAAGAATTCTTTCCATTGTTCAAAGTTGTCCAATACCGACATGTCTATTCCCTCCTTGATGAACGTTTCAAGGATAGTTTGCCTGTCCGAAGCCAAAATATACGTTTCGCCGCCTTAGCGGTCCCGATTGGGCAAGAACAAAACGGGCACCAACATCGAAGGTGAAACATCGATGTCACACACCGCTCGGCAGCCTTTTCATTCAGAAAAGTTCCATAGGCAACGTTTGCCCTCCACCTAGGGATGAAAATCCGCGTCAGTCCTGCATTTTCACAGAAAAGATCCATGGACAGTGGATTCGCCCTCCACCCAGGGGATGAAAATCCTGCGCCAGTGCGGCATTTTCACGGAAAAGATCCATGGACAGTGGATTCGCCCTCCACCCAGGGGATGAAAATCCTGCGCCAGTGCGGCATTTTCACGCTGATTGTGCAAGGTTTCTCGAATTGAGAAATGGATGGAATCAGCAGTATTTTGCACGAAACACCAGCCCCATAGGCATTTAGCAATGCCAGCCGCCGTTGACGGAAATGACTTGGCCCGTAATGTAGGAAGCGGCGTCTGATAAGAGAAACGCCACCGTTTTCGCCACCTCCTCCGGGGTGCCGAGCCGGCCGGCGGGAATTTCATCGACCAGCGCTTGAAGATCTTCGGCGCCTAACGGCCGCAGCATGTCGGTCTCGATCGCTCCAGGGGCGACCGCGTTCACGCGAATGCCGCTTGGGGCCAGTTCTTTGGCGAGCGCTTTGGCAAACGCGTTCTGCCCGCCTTTGGTCATCGAATAGACGGCTTCACAGGAAGCGCCGCACACCCCCCAAATGGAGGAAATGAACACAATATGACCGCGCTTGTTCGCAATCATCGGCGGGAGCAACCGTTTGATCAACAAAGCGGGGCTCGTGACATGAAGATGCACCATGCGCTCTATCAGTTCGTCATTCATATCCGTCAGCAGCCCGTAATAACTGGCCCCGCTATTGTAAACGATGGCGTCGATCGGCCGGTCGATTTGCGCGAGCAGCCGATCGACTTCGGAAGGCATCGACAAGTCGGCTTCCACCGGAACGACATGCGTGCCGGCCAATTCTCGCTGCAGCGCAGCGACCGGAGCCCGCCGCCGATAGTAATGAAGAAACAGCCCATAGCCGCTTTTAGCCAATTCGCGGGCGATGCTTTGTCCAATCCCCCCGGAAGCGCCGGTAATCAAAGCGTAGCGCATAACGTTTCCCCTCCTTTTCCATCCACCCCATTAATGATTGATGAGCGAGCCGCGTTCACCGCTTCGTATAAACACCATAGACCGAGCCTTGTTCGCTGAAAAGACCCGCAAATCGCAACTTCCGCGCGATCGGCAAGCCGGCGACCGCCGATATTGCCAAGACTCGCGAACAGCGGTGCGCCCTCCACAAAATCTTTCACGGCCGGCGGGAGCGTCTTGCGTCAGACTCGCGAACAGTGGTGCGCCCTCCGCCCCAAGGTGAGCATCGCCGTTTTGGGGAATGCTCACGAAAAAAGAGGGCCCGCCAAACAGCGAGGAAACGCCCTCTTCCCGATCAACGGCGCGCATCCGCATCGTCTTGGACATGCGTCCATGTCGCAGACGAACCGGAGCGCAAACCTCTTTATGACTCTTTGGGCACGACTTCGCAAACCGCGAGCTGCGAATCGCGGAAGCAAGCCGAAGCGACGTCCGCTATCTCATCGATCGTCAGCGCGGAGAGCACCGGCAAAATGTCAAACAAGCTGGCGCCGTAAAACGCGTAGCGCGTAAACTGGTTGGCGATGTATTCCGGCGAGTTGAGCGCGCGCAAAAAAGCGCCGATCTTTTTCTTTTTCACCCGCTCGATTTCTTCTTTCTTTATGGCGTCGACATCCAACGACAACAGCACCGTTTGAATTTCTGAAGCGAGGCGCTCAGCATCGCGCGTATCGCCGCCGACGAGGGCAAAGCCGAATTCTCGCTCTTCGGTATAATCGTACATGAACGTATCATCGATCAGCCCTTCGCGGTACAGCCGTTCGTAATGCGGTGAGCTTTTGCCGAACAAGTAATCGAGCAGCACGTGAAACGCGAGCTCATGGCGCAGCTTTTGCCCGCCGGTATTCGGCACGGACGGCGCTTTGATGCCGACAAAACATTTATTCGTCTGCACGTGCATCGGAATGATTTTTTTCTTTTCCGCCACGGCGCTTGGCTCTTCGTACGCAAACCGCTTCACTTCCGGCGCCGGCGGAAACGACTTTTTCGCCTGATTGTCGCGGATTTGCTGCATCATTTTTTGCTCATCGACCGGCCCGACGACAAACAACAGCATGTTGCTTGGGTGATAAAACGTTTCGTAGCACTCATACAGCAGCTCTTTTGTAATCTTGGCGATCGATTCGACCGTACCGGCGATGTCGATTTTGACCGGATGGTTGTGATACATGCTTTCAATGGCGCCGAAGTAAACGCGCCAGTCCGGGTTGTCATCGTACATGCGGATTTCTTGGCCGATGATGCCTTTTTCTTTTTCGACCGTTTTGTCGGAAAAATACGGCGTTTGCACAAAATCGATCAATGTCTCCAAGTTTTTCTCAACGTTATCGGTGCTTGAGAACAAATAGGCGGTGCGGGTGAACGTCGTAAAGGCGTTCGCCGACGCGCCTTGTTTGCTGAACTGCTGAAACACATCGCCATCCTCTTTTTCAAACAGCTTATGCTCCAAAAAATGGGCGATGCCATCCGGGACGCGTTTCATTTCCGTTTTTCCGAGCGGCACAAACTGATTGTCAACCGAACCGTAATTCGTCGTAAACGTCGCATACGTTTTATGGAATCCTTTTTTCGGCAATATATAGACGTCCAAGCCGTTTTCCATTTTTTCGTAAAACAGCGTCTCGCCTAGCGTTTCATACACCTGTTTTTCCATCGTCCGCCCCCCCTTCCATTCCGGTCAAAAAGTAGACGGTATCGAGCGCCACTTTGCCTGCGACGCGCACCACGTCTTCGCGCGTCACTTGATCGGTGCCGGTCAGCCATTCCTCGATCGAGCGCTGCCGCGTGGAAACGACGTTATGGTACAGCACTTCGACGAGTCCGCGCGGCGTATCGAGCGTCTCAAGCAGCTGATTGCGGATGACCGCTTTCGTCTGCACCATTTCTTCATCGGTGAAATCGCCGTTTTTCATCGCCTGCATCTGTTCATCAATGATGCGGCGCGCCTTCTCGTAATGGGCCGGCTCAATGCCCGACATCACCATCAACAGCCCTTTATGGCTTTCCAGCCGAGAGGCGGCATAGTAGGCGAGGCTCGCTTTTTCGCGGACGTTGATGAACAGCTTCGAGTGAGAAAACCCGCCGAAAATGCCGTTAAACAGCTGCAAGGCGTAGTAATCGTCGTCCTCGTACGTCACGTCAGTCCGATAGCCCATGTTCAGTTTCCCTTGCTTGACATCTTGCCGCTCGATCACTTCGTTCACTTCCCCTCGCGCTTTGGTCGGAGCGAGCGGCGCCTGTGCGGATGGCGAGCGTGTTGGCAAAGCGAAGCGGTTCGTGACCGCAGCGAGCACCTTTTCTTCTTCGACGTCGCCGATGACATACAAATCGAGCTCATCGTCCGCCAACGCCTGCTCATAATAGCGATACAGCCCCTCGGCGGTAATGGCATCGACATCTTCGAGCTCGCCGTTCGGCGAGAGGGCGTACGGCTCGCCTTTGCACATTTCCTGCACAAGGCGCATGTTCGCATAACGCATTTTGTCGTCGTACACCGCCTGAATGCGCTGGCGGAGCGCCCGTTTCTCTTGTTCGACGATCTCAGGGACAAACCGGCCGCCATCGAGCGCCGGGCGAAGCAGCAGATCGGCGAGAAGCTGGAGCGCTTTATCGAAAAGCGCCGGCCGTTCCGGCAAAAACTGTTCGTTGGCGACATCGATGCGAATCGTCACCACATGCTGTTCGCCTTTTTTGCTCAAATCGACCTGAAGCGTCGCTCCGTACAGCTCATCGAGATGGGTGCGCAGCGCCTTTACGCTTGGATAGTCAGCGGTGCCGCTTTGCAGCACATGCGGCAGCAGCGCGCGCATCGTCACCGTCTCCTTGGCAAGAGGGGCCTTCATTTTCCAAACGATCGTGTTCGTTTTGTACTTATCGGTCGGAATCGTATGAACGCGTACCGGTCCGACCGCTGTGACTTTTTCGTCGACCAATCCAACTCCTCCTTACTGTTGCCCAAAGTGCGCTACCTTTTTTATTGTAAAACTCCTTAGCAACAATATACCTTTTGGCCAGCGAAAAATGCAAATCATTCCATCCAGTCAAAAACGGCCGTCCGTTGTTCGGACAGCCGTTTTCGTCACCGTTTTCCTTTAATGTATGGCGTGCCGGCCGCTTTGGGCGCTTCCGCCCGGCCGATGAAACCGGCCAACGCCAAAATGGTAAGCACGTAAGGGGCGATAAGCAAGTAAACGGTCGGCACGTTTTTCAACAGCGGAATCGTTTGGCCGACGATGCTCAAACTTTGCGCCAAGCCGAAAAAGAGCGCCGCCCCCATCGCCCCGACCGGATGCCATTTGCCAAAAATCATCGCCGCGAGCGCCATAAACCCTTGCCCCGAGATCGTCGCATGGCTGAAGTCGCGGGAGATGATCGTCGCGTACACCGCGCCGCCCAGCCCGCCGAGCGCCCCGCTGATCATGACGGCGATATAGCGCATTTTGGCGACGTTAATCCCCATCGTATCGGCCGCCATCGGATGTTCGCCGACCGCGCGCAGCCGCAGGCCAAACGGCGTTTTATAAATGACATACCATGATACAAACGCCAAAGCAATGGCAATGTACGACGGCACATAGGCGTTGGAAAACAACAGCGGCCCAATGATCGGGATATCGCTTAATACCGGCACATCCATTTTGTCAAATCCGACTTGAATTTGGTCGGTTTGTCCTTTGCCGTACATTTTTTTCACCAAAAACAACGACAAGCCGAGAGCCAAAAAGTTGATCGCCACCCCGCTGACGACTTGATCGGCGCGAAACGTCACCGACGCGACAGCGTGCAGCAAGGAAAAGACAGCCCCGACGATCACGGCCGCCACTAAGGCGAGCCATGGTGTCCATGCGCCCAATCGATCGGCAAACGTCAAATTAAACACAATCCCGACAAACGCGCCGATGGTCATAAGCCCTTCCAGCCCGATGTTCACAACGCCGGACCGTTCGCTGAACACGCCGCCAAGCGCGGTGAAAATAAGGGGGGCCGCAAAGAAAATGGCCGTCGGGATAATCGTCTGCAAGACATCGTACACGCTCACTTACTCCGCCCCCTTTTGTCCACGAGATAACAGCCAGCGGATCATGTAGCTGGATGCGACAAAGAAAATAATGAGCGCGATAATGATATCGACGAGCTCAGTCGGCACGCCGGCGCTTGACGGCATTTCCAGCGCCCCGACTTTCAAGGCGCCAAACAACAAGGCAGAGAGCAAAATGCCAAACGCGTTGTTGCCGCCGATTAAGGCGACGGCAATGCCGTCAAACCCAAGGCCGGTGAATCCGGCTTTCGTAGAGATGTTTCCAAACGTCCCAAGCCCTTCCATCGCCCCGGCGACACCGGCAAAAGCACCGGAGATGACCATGGCTAAAATGATGTTGGCGCGCACGTTCATGCCGGCGTACTGTGACGCGTGCTGATTGAAGCCGACCGCGCGCAGCTCAAACCCTTTCGTTGTCCGCTCCAACAAAAACCACATGATGAACGCCGCGGCGATGGCGATGAAAATGCCGTAATGCATCGTCGAGTGGTGCGTGATCGCCCCGAAAAACTCGGACTGGAGCGAGGCGCTCGGCTTGACCGGATCCGATTTGAATCCTTCATCCGACAGCACCGAGCGGATGATGGCGTTCGTGACGTGCAAGGCGATATAGTTCATCATGATCGTAATAATGACTTCATGGACTTTCAAATAGGCCTTTAACACGCCGGGAAGCAAGCCCCACAACGCCCCAGCCGCAGCGGCTGCCAAAATGGCGAGCGGCAAATGGACGATTTTGGGCAAATCAAACGACACCCCGACCCAAACGGCGGCGAGCCAGCCGACGATCAGCTGCCCTTCGACCCCGATATTAAACAAGCCGGTGCGAAACGCGAACGCGACCGCCAAGCCGGTCAAAATATACGGCGTCGTCTGCCGGATCGTTTCGCCGATATAGTACGTATCGCCAAACGCTCCGTATACGAGAGCGGAAAAGCCAGCGATCGGATTGTAGCCGCTTGCGAGCATCACGATCGAGCCGGCAATCATGCCAAGCAAGACCGCCAGCACGGGAATGAAAAGTTGTTGAAGGCGATTGGATTTCATGACGACACACCCGCTTCCTTCCGTTTGCTTCCGGCCATCAACAGCCCAAGCTCTTGCTCCGTCGTCGCTTTCGGATCGACGATGGCGACGATTTTTCCTCCGTAAATGACGGCGATCCGATCGCTGACGTTCATGACTTCATCGAGCTCAAACGAAACGAGCAGCACCGCTTTCCCGCGGTCGCGCTGTTCGATGAGCCGTTTATGAATAAACTCGATCGCTCCGACGTCAAGCCCCCTCGTCGGCTGGGCGGCGATCAACAAGTCCGGATCGCGGTCGACTTCGCGGCCGATGATCGCTTTTTGCTGGTTGCCACCCGACAACGCCCTTGCTTTCGTATACTCATCCGGCGTGCGCACGTCAAACTCGCGGATGAGCTGGCGCGCTTTTTCATAAATCGCCGTGAAGTTCAACAAGCCCCGCTTGGAGTATGGCGGCTTGTAATACGTCTGCAGCACCATGTTCTCGCCGATCGGAAAATCGAGCACCAGCCCATGCTTATGCCGGTCTTGCGGAATATGGCCGACGCCGGCTTCGATGATTTGGCGCGGCGGCAAGTTCGTAATGTCTCGGCCGTTGAGCCGAATCGTCCCGGATTCTGCTTTGATCAAGCCGGTTATCGCTTCGATCAGCTCGGTCTGCCCATTGCCGTCGACTCCGGCAATGCCGACGATTTCACCGCCGTGCACCGTCAAATTCAACCCATTGACCGCGGCGAGCCCGCGGGCGTCTTTGACGACCAACCCTTCAATTTCAAGCACCGGCGTTCCCGGTTCGGCCGGCCGTTTTTCCGTCGTGAATTGCACCTCGCGGCCGACCATGAGCGCCGCCAGTTCGTTCGGGTTCGTCTCCGCTACATTGAGCGTCGCAATCCCTTTGCCGCGGCGGATGATGGTGACGCGGTCGCACACTTCCATAATTTCCTTGAGCTTATGGGTGATCAAAATAATCGATTTCCCCTCGCGGACAAGGGTGCGCATAATGTCCATCAGCTCGCGAATTTCCTGCGGCGTCAACACCGCTGTCGGTTCGTCAAAAATCAAAATGTCGGCGCCCCGATAGAGCGTCTTTAAAATTTCCACGCGCTGCTGCATGCCGACCGAAATGTCAGCGACTTTCGCCGTCGGATCAACAGCAAGCCCGTATCGTTCCGACAGCTCGCGCACCTCCTGCTCGGCCCGCTTGATATCGATCGTTCCCGCCCGCGTCGGCTCGCTGCCTAAAATAATGTTTTCGGTGACGGTGAACGTATCGACCAACATAAAATGTTGATGCACCATGCCGATACCGAGATCGTTGGCGACGTTCGGGTCGGTGATGCGCACCGGCTTCCCTTTGACGCGGATTTCGCCGCCATCGGGCTGATAAAGGCCAAACAGCACGTTCATGAGCGTCGACTTGCCGGCCCCGTTTTCGCCAAGGAGGGCGTGGATCTCCCCTTTTTTCACTTGCAGCGTAATGTTGTCGTTGGCGACAAACGCGCCAAACACTTTGCGGATGTTGAGCATTTCAATCACGTATTCCAAACGCTTCACTCCCCATTTCGGCAAGGTCAAAATCACAAAATGAGAGGCGGCAGCGGAACGGCCGCCCTTCATTTCATGATTTTGAAAAAGGCTAGCGCACGCACTAGCCTTCTTTACCGTTGTTCGTCACTTGATCGTCGCAGCGAATTGTTCATACTCTTTCCGGTTGGTCGGGACTTTCACTTCACCTTTAATTATTTTTTGTTTCCACTCATCAACAGCTTTCAAAACGTTTTCCGGAACGTTGCCGCCAGTCGTAGCGACGCGAATTCCGTTTTCGGGCAATCCGTACTCGATCGTTTTGCCGCCCGGGAAGTTTCCGGCTTTCGCCTGTTTCGCCAAGTCATACACCGCCACATCGACGCGTTTTACCATCGAAGTGAGCGTGACGTTGTACGTTTTGTCGCCCACTTTCACTTCCCCTTCCGGCGCTTGGTCTTTGTCGACGCCGATGACCCAAATTTTACGGTTCGGATCTTTTTTCTTCAAGTCTTTCGCTTCTGAGAAGACGCCGTTTCCGGTCGCTCCAGAGGCATGGTAGATGATATCGATGCCAGACGCGTACATGCTCGAGGCGATCGCTTTCCCTTTGTCCGCTTGGTCGAACCCCCCGGCGTATTGCACTTCCACCTTCGCTTTCGGGTTGACGGCTTTGACGCCGGCGCGGAACCCGCTTTCAAATTTCTCGATCAGCGGAATTTCCATGCCGCCCACAAACCCGATTTTGTTTGTTTTCGTCATCAACCCGGCGACCACGCCGACGAGGAACGAACCTTCATGTTCTTTGAACGTGATGCTGGCGACGTTCGGCTCGTTCACCACCGTGTCGACGATGGCGAAATGGTTTTTCGGGTTTTGCTTGGCGACTTCTTTCACCGCGTCGCCCATCAAGTAGCCGATGCCGTAAATCAAATCAAAATCGCTGCGCACGAGTTTGTTTAAGTTCGTGGCGTAGTCGGAATCGCTCGATGACTGCAAGTAGTCATAGCCGCCGCGGCCTTTTTCAAGCCCATTGTCTTTGCCGAATTTTTGCAATCCTTCCCAAGCCGACTGGTTGAACGATTTGTCGTCGATCCCGCCAACGTCGGTGACCATGGCGACGCTGAACGTATCTTTTCCGTTGCCCCCGGCATTATTTCCCCCTTGACCGCCACAGGCGGCGAGCATCGTGCTGGCGGCAAACAACGTTGACACTAGAAAACCAAGCCGCTTTTTCATCATCCATTTACCCCCTACATAAAAATTGGTTTCTTCACTTAGTATGGAACTGCCTTTCTGCTTCTATGTACCCGTTTTCACCTCCTTAAAAGCCAAACCGCTTCCGCATGACATGGAAGCTGAATTTGTCGGAGCGAAAATAGTTGATCGAATAAAAGATGGCTTCGTCGTTTTTATCGAAATGCATTTGTTTCAAAACAAGCAAAGCCGTTTCCGGATCGCATTGCAAAATCGGCGACACTTTTTCGTGATAGCCGAGCGGCTCGATGCGCGCGACCGCATAGGCGATGTCGCGGTGCGCTTGGTTGTGCAGGCTTTCAAACAGCGATTCCTGCTCATACGAAATGCCCCTTGGCAAATATTTGCACAGAATTTTGTCGATGCAGTAAACGACCGGTTCGCCATCGGCCGTACGCACCCGCTCGATCAGCAATAACCCCTCGTCCGGCCCGCATTGAAAGCGGCGCATGTCGTCCTCGGTCGGATGCTGAATCGAAGAGGATAAAAAAATCGTCCCCGGTTTGCGTCCGGCTTGGCGGATCATATCGGTCACGCTTGAGAGCTGCTCGATGCCGGACGTAAACAGCGGACGAGCATTGACAAACGTTCCGACGCCATGGCGGCGAATGATGACGTTTTCTTCTTCGAGCACCCGAAGCGCCTCGCGCAGCGTCGCCCGGCTGACTCCGAGCTGCTTGGCCAGTTCAAACTCAGACGGCAGTTTTTGCTTTTCTTTGTACACGCCTGTTTCGATATCCCGTTTTAAGCGATCGATCACTTGCAAATACAGATGGCGGCTGTCTGCTTTGATTGACATGACAATGTCCTCCACGTTTCCGCTAAAGATCAGACCTCTGACATTAGACATATAACCTTTTCGAAAATACTATATCACGTTTTCTTGGGCAAATAAATAGGCGATATCAAATTTTGTCGAAGAAAAAGAAACAGGTTTGATAACGCTTCCAATAAGATGCATCATAAGGCGGGCGGCGCTGATTTTTGCCCGCCTTATTCGGTTTAGGATGTCTTTTTGATGTCCTCTTTCGACCACAGCACCGCGCGCGGTTTGCTTCCTTCATACGGCCCGACGACGCCGCGCTCTTCCATGGCGTCGATCAAGCGGGCGGCGCGGTTGTAGCCGATGCGGAAGCGGCGCTGCAGCATCGAAACGGACGCGCTCTGCATTTCGACCACCAAGCGGACGGCCTCGTCGTACAAGTCGTCATCAAGGTCGCCGGCCGATGGCTCGCCGTCCTCGACCATCATTTCTTCATAGTATTGCGCTCGCTGCTGGCCGATGACGTACTGAACAACGTCTTCGACCTCTTGATCGGAAACGAACGCCCCTTGCACGCGCACCGGTTTGGAAGCTCCCATCGGCAAAAACAGCATGTCGCCGCGCCCGAGCAGCTTTTCCGCTCCGCCCATGTCCAAAATCGTGCGCGAATCGATTTGCGACGAGACGCTAAAGGCGATGCGCGACGGGATGTTCGCCTTAATGACACCGGTGATGACATCAACCGATGGCCGCTGGGTGGCGATAATCAAATGGATGCCGGCCGCCCGTGCCATTTGCGCCAAGCGGGTGATGGCTTCCTCAACATCCGATGACGCCACCATCATTAAATCCGCTAGCTCGTCGATGATCACGACGATGTACGGCAAGAGCGGCTGCTGTTCCGGCACCGTTTCGTTCTGCTGGCGGATCTGTTCGTTATACCCTTCAATGTTGCGCGTGCCGGTGTGGGAGAACAGCTCGTAGCGGCGCTCCATTTCTTGGACGACTTTTTTCAGCGCTTGGGCCGCTTTTTTCGCATCGGTGACGACCGGCGTCAGCAAATGAGGAATGCCGTTATACACGCTCAGCTCGACCATTTTCGGGTCGATCATCATCAGCTTGACTTCATGCGGCTTCGTGCGCATAAGCAGGCTGACGATGATGCCGTTGATGCAGACGCTCTTGCCGCTGCCGGTCGCGCCGGCGATTAATAAATGTGGCATTTTGTTCAGTTCCGCCGCCACGACTTCTCCGGAGATGTCGCGGCCAAGCGGAATTAAAAGCTTCGCTTCCGCCTTGGTATGCTCAACGGCTTCCAGCACCTCGCGCAGCGAGACGGTCGCGATTTCTTCGTTCGGCACTTCAATGCCGATCGCCGATTTGCCGGGAATCGGCGCCTCGATGCGGATGTCTTTTGCCGCCAACGCGAGCGCCAAATCGTCGCTTAAGCTGACGATTTTGCTCACTTTCACCCCGACGTCCGGATACACTTCGTACTTCGTCACCGCCGGACCGAGATGCACTTGCGTCACTTTCGCCTTGACGCCAAAGCTTTGGAACGTTTTTTCCAGTTTGCGGGCGTTGGCGTAAATGTTGGCATGGTCGGCCGACTGCCCGGCCGGTTTCGGCAAGCGGAGCAAATCGAGCGGCGGCAAGTCGTAGTTCGTATTTTCATGGGCGGAAAAGGCCAACGGCGGCGTCGGCTTCCCTCTGTCCCCACCATCTTCCGCCCGTTCGCTCTCCTCTTCCGGCTCAGCCGCCGAACGGACAGCGGCAAAATCGGAGATGATCGGGGGCGGAGACAGCATTTCCTCTTCCAGCTCCGCCGCTTCCGCCGACTCCTCCTCAGGCCGGGCCGCGCGCCGCGTCCGCCGGCTTTGGCTGCGGTTCGCTTTACCCTTCCTTCCCGCTCGCCATTGCTTCACATCCTCAAGAAACGCCCGCCATTCTTGACGAACAACCGATGCGGCAAGTCCGATCCATCGGCCGGCTGTGTCACGCAGCGGCTTTCCGGTGAGGATGATCAAGCCAACGAGAAACAAGAGGAAACAAATCCATTTCGTCCCAGTTGAATCAAACAGCTGATAACTGGCGGCAAACAGCAGAGCGCCTACCATCCCCCCGCCTAAATCGGCATCGGCCGTCTTGCCGCTCGCTTCATTCCAAAACAAGGCCCACGTCGTCCGTATGACGCTCGGATCCCACTGTCCGCGACGCGACATCAGCGCAAACAGCCTGTCATGGCTTAAAAGCAGGAGCGCCGCCGCGATGACCGCCACGCCGACAAACGGGCGGCTCGTCCATGACGGCCACTGCCGCTGCCAGATAAGCGCCGCTGATAACGCCAAAAGGCCGATCAACAATAGCATGTACCATTCGCCGAAAAAAAAGCGGCTGATGAGCACGAGCGTTTCCCCAACGAGCCCAAGGCGGGCCATCGCCACCACGGCCACGGCGAGCAAGCTAAGGCCGATCAATTCAAAGCGAACGGTTTCCACCCATGACTGCCCTTTTGGCCGTTTTCCTTTTTTTCGTCGCTTTCGTTTCGCCATGTTTCGTTCACTCCAACATCTTTTCAGTGGCAAAGCCGGAAAAAAGCAGCCAACAATGGCTGCTTTTTCTGTTTGTCTACTATTATACCATGAATGGCGAAACAATTCATTACGATGTTGCCGCTGAAGCGGGAAACCGGGCCCCCGGAGCGTATTTCGCCTCTAAAAAGTGGTAAGGGTTGGTGCTTAAATTTTGCACGATTTCATACTCGCCGGTTTCCGTGGCTTGCACAAGAAACGGGATGCCGTCATAATACACCAATTTCTGCTTTTCGTACGCCGCCCTATCGGTGGGGAACACTAAATGCTCGGGCATCATCGTATACAAAATCATTGAACGATCTTCCCTTCGCCGCTTTTTTTCATCTCAATCAGCTCGCGCAGCTTCGCCATCGCTTGCGACACGCCGCCCACCTCGTCGATCAGCCCGTACCGGACGGCGTCGGGTCCGACGACGTTCGTGCCGATGTCGCGCGTCAAATTGCCTTTGGAAAACATGAGCTCTTTAAATTTTTCCTCACTGATCTTCGAATGTTTCGTCACGAAACGGACGACGCGCTCCTGCATTTTATCCAAATACTCAAACGTCTGCGGCACCCCGATCACAAGCCCGGTCAGACGGATCGGGTGGATCGTCATCGTCGCCGTCTCGGTGATGAACGAATGGTCGCACGAAACGGCAATCGGCACGCCGATCGAATGGCCGCCGCCAAGCACGATGGAAACGGTCGGTTTCGACAGCGACGCAAGCATTTCGGCGATGGCGAGCCCGGCTTCGACATCGCCGCCAACAGTGTTCAAAATGACAAGCAGCCCTTCGATTTTCGGATTTTGCTCAATGGCGACGATCTGCGGAATGACATGCTCGTATTTCGTCGCTTTGTTTTGCGGCGGCAGCTGAATATGGCCTTCAATTTGGCCGACGATCGTCAAGCAATGAATGTTCGTATCGAGTTCCATTTGCGGAACGTTCGTCTGCCCGAGTTGGGTGATGGCGGCGGTTGCTTCCTCGGTCTTTGTCTCCGGCTGTTCGCCCTCGGCTTCCGCTTGGAAATAACGCTCCTTCTCCATTGTTTCGTCTCCTTTCTTGTCGGTCATACGTTTAGTATGGCCGAAAAAAGAAAGAAAAATGCCGGCAACAACCGACCGTTCCCAGCATTTTTCGTTGGACTTTGAGCATGATTGCATTATACTTCCATTTTTATTTCAGTAAGTAACTCGGGATAGCACACGAAAACAAAATAAAATAAGTATTAAAACGTAATTTAGCAAAAGGCCGGTAAACGAAATAAAATAAGCTAGTGGGAAAAATTGTGGTCAATGTGGTAAAAGCGCAAAGGTTACGCCCGGCACCTCAAGGTGGATGTCGATCCGATCCAACAGCGGCTCTGACAAACGGGCGCGGTATCGCTGGATTTGCGGCGGCATGCAGGCACACTGCCGCTGTTCCCGCGAGCCGAAAAATCCGCAGAGGCACGCGTGAAGATAACCACCTAGAACTGGCGATTTACAGGGAAACTTCAACGTCACCTGCATTGCCAGAAGATGGTACACCCAGTGGGCGCATAAGACGTGCTCGTTTAGTGAAAAACATGTTGCTTGTCGATCTGCTGCTGCAACCGGTCTCAATGTCCGTTCTCTTCGTCTGGCCGAACACAACAAGTCAACAGTAAACCCGCCTAATCTTAGAAGATGATCTAAAGCTTTGGGGGTATCAATCGCTTACCTTGGTTGTTTTGAGAACCTTCCGGAACATACACTAGGCCAGCGGATCAAGAAGGCTCGACTGTATCATGGATATAACAAAAGAGAATTTGGAGAGATTTTTGGGTTGAGCACGAGGATAATATGATGAGTACCGGCCTTCTGAAAAATATATGAAGCGTCTTGATACATTCTTTAGCTATCTTTCATTAACATCAAACCGCCCCTCGGATGTTGAAAAAGGCTTGTACGAGAATCGGTCTTCGACAAAAAGACAGGAGGTTGCGGCTACTGCCACGCAACCCCTCAATGCACTCAGGAAAATCATTTTTCGGGCTTCCAACAATCTTAGGTACTGGGTACGCTCGCATCCGTCCGGGGTCAAATGGAATAAGCAGCGATTGGAACAAGTCGGGATCGTATTTCTCCCGATCGAGCCATAGGTCTTCATCCTCTGGCCACAAAATCACCGGCATCCGGTCGCTGTGTCTATTTGGCTTGGATCGACCAGTCGATGACTTTATAGGTGTTCCCCTTCTTTTTCAGTTGAATAACCCACTTCTCCCGATAGGTATCAAATCGTTCCATCCGGTCGGCGTAGTCGTTGAACCGGTCAAATTCGGGCAACTTGTTGCGAATGATGGTGACCTCAACCTGGGTCGGACTGCATTCCTTCAGTGGTTGTACCGGATCGTAACACACGATTTGCCTGATGTCATTGCTTGTATTCTGCAGACGAGGATGTTGTTTCCACTTTTGCATTGCCTTGTCTCCCTCGATCCACTTCAGCAGTTCCTTCGGGTCACGGTGAAAGTAGCTTTCGACAAATTCGTAAACGACCCGGATTTTTTCATTTTTTGCCAAAGGTGCAGGAGCATTTTGTTGGTAGAAATGGTACAGACGCCGATAATACTGTTCAGACTCATCCATGTATTCATTCATTTTCAGAATATTTTCCTTGGACGCATAGGGAGTCGGAGCATCCGCATGTACGACGGGAGACGGGGTGTGACTCCAGACATATGTCAGCAGATTGCTCCCTCCTATCGCTAGGCACCATGCCATGACCCCGATCCATTGTTTGCGTTTCATATGAGTTGACCTCCCTAGTTTGTCAGGCTGCCATCATCCTGAATGATCCGTTTGATTTTCATCACGTTTTTACTCCAGATATAATCCAGCTTGTCAATTCTGACATTGGCGGATGACCCGGTTCCCCCTTCGTGGATGTACAAATGATTGCCGTTGGTATCTTTTCCTGCGTATATCGCCACATGATCCACTTTTTTGTCCTGATCCCAGTCAAAGAAGATCAGATCCCCGATTTTCAAATTGGTTTCATCAGGTGTTTTGCCTTTTGTCACTTCGCTGCCCCGTTTGATCTGGTCAGATGTGGTCCGGCCGATGTTTATATTCAATTCCGTCAAATATACAGACGAAGTAAAACCGGAGCAATCCATCGATTTGGGTGTCACCTTGTTTAGGTTGACTGTACCCGCACCGGGTTGAGCATACGGGATTTTCCCCACCCAGCGCTTGGCCTGACTCAGAATTTTGCCGCGAAGTTCATCTCCTTTGTTTTCTTTGGCTGTCGCAGTCGCGACTGCCTCTGCCGCATCCAGCTTCGCCAGCAGCGAGGCTTGATAGAGCGCTTGCGCCTGTCTGCTGATCTGCACGGCATCGGCCGAATCCTTTGCGCTTCCCCCTGTTGCCAGTCCCGCTTCTTTGCTGGAAAGTACGCGCTCGGTCTGGAGCGTACGTTGATTGGCTTGATAGGAAACCAGTTGGAACGTGGCCGGTTGGCTGCGAATAGACGTCATCCCCAAACAACTCCTTTATTTCAAATTTTTCCTCAATTGTAAGTTTACTATATTTATAGAGTTAAGTCAATAAGAATGAAGTTACCCACACCATTCTAGGAAGAGGGGATTTTGAAATGGCTCAATACCAGATTACCGTAGATTCGCAACTTTTGCATCAGCTTTTTCTCGGCCATTAGAATAGATGTGAAATGAATAATAACATTCGAAAACTCCGAAAAGAACGTGGCATACACGGGACGCACATCGCTAAAATGTTAAACATTACCCCTACGTTTTGTGAAATTGAACGCGGAAAGAAAAGATTGCGTGCGGATCTGGCCTCCCGAATCGCTGGGATATATGCTGATATTACGATCACACTGAATACCTACGCTCATGTTACATCGATGCAAAAGAGCTTTGCCAGAAACTTTGACTTGGCTGTCAAACAGGTTAGAAGCAAATCGCTTTAGCATCGTAAAGGTGGTCAATATGTGATCAAAGGACGATTTAAAAAGTAAAAAAAGAGCCGAAAACCTTGACATATCAAGGTTTTGCGACTCAAGTGTGGCAAGAAGAATTACACTTCCATAATAATCGGTAAAATCATTGGCCTCCGCTTTGTTTTTTCAAATAAAAATTGGCTGAGCGCTTCACGGATGTTCGCTTTCAGCGACGACCATTCGAGCATGTAGGATTCAAGGCAGCGCTCGATGATCGAAGCCACCATCTTCTCCGCTTCCTCAAGCAACGTCTCCGACTCGCGCATATAAACAAATCCGCGCGAAATGATTTCCGGTCCCGCCGCGATCGTTTTCGCTTCTTTATTCAGCGTGACGACGGCGATTAAAATGCCGTCTTGCGACAATAAGCGCCGATCGCGCAGGACGATGTTGCCGACATCGCCGATGCCAAGCCCGTCAATTAAAATGTTGCCGTACGGCACTTTGCCGCCGGAACGGGCGACGCCGCCGCGAAACTCGATCACTTCGCCTTTGTCGATCAAAAACGTCCGCTCTTCCGAGATGCCGACCGCTTTCGCCAGCCGAGCGTGCGCCTTTTGCATCCGGTATTCCCCGTGGACGGGGATGAAGTACTTCGGGCGCATGAAGTTGAGCATCAGCTTTAATTCTTCTTGGCAGCCATGCCCCGATACGTGCACTTGCCGATCGCGGTAAATGACGTTCGCCCCGGCGCGGTACAAGGCGTCAATCGTTTTCGCAAACCCGAGTTCATAGCCCGGCATGACGGACGCGGCGACGATGACGGTATCGCCTTCCTTGATGTTCACGTGCTTGTTCGTTTGGCGCGCCATCCGCCATAGCGCGCTCATCGGCTCACCATGCCCTCCGGTGGTCAAAATGACGAGCTCGCGGTCATGGTAGCGATCGAGATCGTGGGCCGAGATCGTCACCTTGTCTGGAACGTGCAAATAGCCAAGGCGCACGGCGATGTCCATCACTTTGTGCAGCGTTTTGCCGATCACCGCCACTTTGCGCCCGGACTCGTGCGATGCATAAAGCACCTGTTGGATGCGGGTAATGTTTGAGGCGTAGCAGGCGACGAATACCCGCCCTGGCGCATGGCCGATCACGTCGGCGATTTCATAGGCAACGGCCGTGTCGGAACCGCTGTAGCCCGGACGCTCGGCGTTTGTGCTGTCCGACAGCAAGCAGAGCACCCCTTGTTCGCCGATTTGCGCGATTTTGCCCAAATCGGTGCGGCTGTTGCCGTAGGGCGTCTGGTCAAACTTAAAATCGCTCGTGTACACGATCGCGCCTTGCGATGTTTGCAAGCTGATGCCGACCGAATCGGGAATGCTGTGAATCGTGCGGAAAAAGGTGACCTTGGCTTTGTCAAACACGAGCTCGACATCCGGGTGGATTTCGTTCAGCTTGGCGCCCGACACTCCTTGTTCCTTCAGCAACGCCTCTGCCAATCCGATCGTCAGCTTCGTTCCGTAAACCGGAACGGACAGCTGCTTGAGCACGTAGGCGATCGCACCCATGTGCTCCTCATGCCCATGGGTGAGGAAAATCGCTTGAATGCGGTGCTGCCGTTCAACCAAATAGGTGATGTCGGGGATCACCTTGTCGATGCCGAGCATTTCATCTTCTGGGAACATCACCCCGGCATCGATGACAAAAATGTCCTCGTCCAATTCGACGACATACATGTTCTTGCCGATTTCCCCTACTCCCCCTAGGGCAAAAAGGCGTATTTTCTCTACCGGCTTTATTTTTGATTTCAAGGCTGCGTCCTCCCAATCATGATGCTAACCCGCTCAAAGTCACTTGCTTTTATTATAACGAATCGATGTTGAGAAACACAAGATGGCTAATGCGCCAACCGCTGGATTTCTCACCAGCGAAAAGCGCCCTCAACGCCCGCCAAGGAGACGTTGAGGGCGCTCGGTTACGACAGAGCAGAAAGCAGGCGCTGAAGCTCGTTCCGTTCCTGTTCCGTGAGCGGGACGAGCGGAAGACGAACGGCGCCGACATCCAGCCCACAAAGCTGCAGCGCCGTTTTCACCGGAACCGGGCTTGGAGCGGCAAACAGCCCTTTCATGAGCGGCAGCCATCTTCGGTGCAGCGCCGCCGCCTGCTGGTGATCTCCAGCTTGGAAGGCGCGAATCATTCGCTGCATTTCATCGCCGATGATGTGCGAAGCAACCGAGACCACGCCGGCCCCCCCGATGGCGAGCACCGGAAGCGTCAAGCTGTCATCGCCGCTATAAAGCAAAAAATCGTCCGGGGTCCGTTCAATGATTTCGGCCATAGCGTCCAAATTGCCGCTCGCCTCTTTGACCGCAACGATGTTTGGGATTTCCGCCAGCCGGATGACGGTTTCCGGAGCGAGGCTGACCGCTGTGCGGCCCGGGACGTTATAGAGCATCACCGACAGCGATGTGCTTTCGGCAATCGCTTTGAAATGCTGGTACAACCCTTCTTGGTTCGGTTTATTGTAATACGGCGAAACGAGCATGACGGCGTCGACGCCCGCCTCTTCCGCCCGCTTGGTCAGCTCGATCGAAGCGCGCGTATTGTTCGTCCCCGTCCCAGCAATGACCGGCACGCGGCCGTTGACGACGGCGACGACATGGCGAAAGAGCGCCAGTTTTTCTTCGGTCGTCAATGTTGGCGATTCGCCGGTCGTGCCGGCGACGACGAGCGCATCCGTGCCATGGTCGAGCAAATAGTTGACCAGCTCCGTCGTTTTCGGCAAATCAAGATTCCCTTTTCGGTCAAACGGCGTGACCATCGCCGTTACGACGTTTCCGAACTGAATCACGGTTTTCACTCCTCACTCCAAATCGCTTCGTCTCCCCCCGCCTCAGATAGGCAAAAGGCGTCATGGAGAGCGTTGACCGCTTTTTCCATATCTTCCTCTTTCACTAACACCCAAATGGTCGTATGGCTGTCAGCCGATTGCAAAATTTGAATGCCTTGTTCTGACAAGGCGGTGACGATTTTCGCCGTCACCCCGGGCACGCCGGCGATGCCGGCGCCGACGACCGATACTTTGGCGCAACGCGGCGTCACGGCCGGTTCATAGCCGATGCGGCGCAAAGCAGCAATCGCTTTGTCCGTCATCTCGCCGCTGACCGTGTAGATAACGCCGTATGGGGAAATATTGATAAAATCGACGCTGATCCCTTCGTGGGCCATCGCTTGAAACACGTCCGACTGCAGCTCATAATGCCCTTCTTTCGCCAGCACCTTGATTTGCGTGACGTTGGCGACATGGGCGATGCCCGTCACTAGCCGCTCCCGCACGTCGCTCCCCTTTTGCGGACGAATCGAGGAGGTGACAAGCGTTCCCGGCGCATCCGAATACGTCGAGCGGATGCGCAGCGGCACTTTCGCCTGCATAGCGATTTCGACCGCGCGCGGGTGAATGACTTTCGCCCCTTGATACGCCATGTTGCAAATTTCCGTATAGGTGACAACCTCAAGCGGTCGGGCGTTTTCGACAATGCGCGGATCAGCGGTCATGACGCCGTCGACATCGGTGAAAATATCGACCCGCTCGGCGTTTAGCGCCGCGCCGAGCGCCGCCGCCGATGTGTCGCTGCCACCGCGGCCGAGCGTTGTGATATCGCCGTTTTCCGCCATCCCTTGAAAGCCGGCCACGACGGCGACATCGTGCTGTTCAAGCGCCTCAAGGAGGCGGTCGCAGCGCATCTCGACGATTTTGGCGTTCGTATAGTCGCTGTTCGTGCGGAATCCGGCTTGCGCGCCCGTGAACGCCGCCGCTTTGATGCCGTGGGCGTTCAACAAGTTGCTGAACACGACGCTGGAGATGATTTCTCCGCACGCCATGAGCAAGTCTTGTTCGCGCTTTGTCACATGATGCTCGGAGCCGCCGATCAGGCTAAGAAGCGTGTCGGTCGCGTACGGATCGCCGTATCGGCCCATGGCCGATACGACGACAACAACTTTGTAGCCGTCTTCAAGCGCCTTTTCAATGTGGCGGCGCGCCATGTTTCGCCCGCGTTCATCGCGGACGGACGTGCCGCCGAACTTTTGGACGATAATTTTCATGGTAACACCTCGACGATTGGATAAACTTTCCCGGCCTTCGCTGCGAGGAAGGCGGGGCCTCCGTCACGCTGGCCCATCCTTGGGCGTCCGCCTTGTGTCAGGCGAACGCCGTGCCGCGTTGAGGCGGGAGATGCCGTGAAAAAACGGCGTTATATCAACCCGAGCTTTCGTAAATGTTCCGCGATTTGCACCGAGTTCGAAGCCGCCCCTTTCAGCAAGTTGTCGGCGACAATCCAGAGGTGGAAGCCGCGCGGATGATCCAAATCGCGGCGGATGCGGCCGACAAACACATCATACTGGCCGACGCAATGGACCGGCATCGGATACAGCTGTTCGCTCGGATCATCTTGCAGCACGACACCCGGCGCCTCGCGAAGCACCTCGTGCAAGTCGGCAACGGTGACGCCGTCTTGCTCAACTTCGATGTACACCGATTCCGAGTGCCCGCTCGCCACCGGAATGCGCACGCACGTTGCCGCCACTTTCAGCTCGGGCATGTGCATAATTTTTTTCGTTTCGTTGATCATTTTCATTTCTTCAAATGTAAAGCCGTTGTCTTGGAACTTATCGATTTGCGGTATGGCGTTGAACGCAATCGGGTAATGCTTCCGATCCGATTTCACTGGCAAAATGTTCGCCTCGACCGGCTTCCCTTCGAGCACCGCTTTCGTCTGCGCATGCAGCTCTTCGATCGCCTGCGCCCCGGCCCCGGAGACGGCTTGGTACGTTGAAACGATCACGCGCTCTAAGCCAAACGCCTTCCGAATCGGCTCCAACGCCACGACCATTTGGATCGTCGAGCAGTTCGGATTGGCGATAATGCCGTTATGCCACGTCAAATCGCTTCCGTTCACTTCCGGGACGACAAGCGGCACGTTTTCGTCCATCCGAAAGGCGCTCGTATTGTCGATGACGACCGCCCCGCGCCGCACCGCTTCCGGCGCCAATGCCTTCGATACCGCCCCGCCGGCGCTGAACAAGGCGATGTCCACCCCTTCAAAGCGCTCGGGTGATGCCGCTTGCACCTCAATTTCCTCGCCGCGGAACCGCATTGTTTTGCCAGCCGACCGCTCCGATGACAACAAAGTCAATGTTCCAACCGGAAAGTTCCGATCCTCAAGCGTCCGCACCATTTGCTGCCCGACGGCCCCCGTTGCTCCGACGACAGCGACATGATATTGCTTTTGAGTCATCCACCATTCTCCTTCCACATCGTCACTCTAAGAAGTGAATTCATAGTCTTTATTTTATCACATTCCGCTGTGGACGAGAGAACATTTTTATGCGCCGCTTTGATTTTTGATTCAGTTGTAGCGGAAGCGTTCGATGACCACCGGCTGCAGCTGTTTTCCTTCCAGCGCGGCGAGAACCGTGTCGCGCAACAGCGGCATGTAGGCGACCATCGAGTTTGGCTTCGCCTGCGGGGCGTCTTGGCCGAACGGAATAAAGTAAATGTTTTTCGCCGCCATCAGCCGCATCAAGTTGACGCCGTTTAAGCCGAGCGCATCGTTTGTGGAAATGCCGAGCACGACCGGGCGGTGGTTGCGCATCGTCGCTTTGGCCGCCATGAGCACCGGGGAATCGGTCATGGCGTTGGCCAGCTTGCTCATCGAGTTGCCGGTGAGCGGAGCGATCACCATGCAGTCGAGCGGAATTTTCGGCCCGAGCGGCTCCGCTTTGACGATCGTGTCAATCACTTCGTTTCCCGTCAACTGTTCGAGTTTTTTCACCCATTCCTCCCCTTCGCCGAAACGGGTGTTGGTCGTCTTAACGGTGTACGTAACAATCGGCAATACTTCGGCCCCTTCATGGACAAGTTTTTCAATTTCGGGAAACACCGCATCATACGTGCAATGCGACCCGGTGAGGCCAAAGCCGATTCGTTTTCCTTTCAGGCTGTTTCCGCTCATCGTTTGTTCTCCTCCCGTTTTTGCCAATCTTCATACAAAAGCTGCGCCAAAACGTTGGCGATGATTTGTCCGGCTGTTTTCGGCGCGACGATCCCGGGCAGCCCGGGCGCTAAAATGGCTTTCACGCCGCGTTTTTCGGCGTAGCGAAAGTCGGTGCCGCCCGGTTTGGACGCCAAATCGATGATCAGCGTATGGGCCGGCATTTTGGCGATCACGCTCGCCGTGACAATCAAATGCGGAATCGTGTTGATGCAGACGTCAATATCGCGCACTTCTTTTTCCAAATCGTTTAGGTGAAACGGCACGAGCCCCATTTCGGTAATGCGGGCGAGATGCTCCGACCGGCGCGCCCCGACTTTCACTTTCGCCCCTAGGGCGGCAAACGTCCGGGCAACGGTCATGCCGACGCGTCCGAGCCCTAAGACGGCGACGCGCGAGCCGTGAATCGTAAAATCGGTGTGCTGAATGACCATCATCACCGTGCCTTCGGCGGTCGGAATGGAGTTGTAGATGGCCACATCATCGCGCGCAAACAGCTGCACGTGCTTACGTTCGGTCTTTCTCACCAGCTCATCCAAATACGAGTTGCTGATGCCGGAGTAAATGGTGCAGCGTTGGGCCGTTCGTTTCACCATTTCTTCGGTGAATGGAATCGGTTCTTGGGCGAACACGCTGTTTACTTTTCCATCCAACGTCGTGCCGTGAACCGGCAAAATAATAGCATCCAAATCAGGAAAATCGACTTCGTCAATCGGCAGCTTCACGGCCCCGGTAAAATGATGGGCCAGCTGGTCAAAGCCAACGAGCGATAACTTGGCATCCAATTCCACGAGTTTGCGAATGACTTCCAGCTGCCTCGCATCACCGCCGATGATGGCGACATGCATTCCTGTCAGCATCATGTTGTACGCTCACCTTCTTTGTTGGCAAACTGCTTCATTTCTTTTCCCATCTTATGTCGGGGGAAAACCATGGGTGAATGACCCGGCGGGAAAAAATGGGCGTCATCATCGCGACGCCGGGCTGCAACAGTCATGTTTTGCCGTTCCGTTTCTATACATAGAATAAAGGGACAAAAAGGAGGGAATCGACGGTGAGGCTGAGCGAACTAAGCGGCAAAGAAATCGTGGATGTCAGAAGGGCCGAGCGGCTCGGGGTGCTCGGACAAACGGATTTGGAAATCAACGAGCAAACCGGGCAAGTGGAGGCGCTCCTTATTCCGACAGGAAAATGGTTCGGGCTGCGGAAAGACCATCAAGAAATTCGCGTGCCGTGGAACTATATCCGCAAAATTGGCTCCGATATGGTGATGATCGACATTCCCGAAGAATAAGAGACAAAAAAGAAAAAAGCTAACCACCTCAGGAAAAGGTCGTTAGCTTTTTTACGCCCGTTTATGAGCGAAGCGGACGCGGCAGCACGCCGTCCGGGCTGATGAGGGCGAGCGCGTAATCGTCGGTGAACACCGTGCGCGCCAGCTCGTTCACTTTTTCCACCGTGACGCTCTCAATCTCCTCAATGATTTCGTCAAGCGAGCGATGGCGGCCAAGGAGCAGTTCGTTTTTGCCGTTGCGGCTCATCCGGCTGTTCGTGCTTTCCAGTCCGAGCATCAAACTTCCCTTCATTTGTTCTTTGCTGTTATGCAGCTCTTTTTCGGTAATGCCGCCTTCTTTTAATTGCTGGATCGTTTCTTGAATCGTCGCAAACAAAACATCGAGCTGCTCGCTCCCGGTGCCGGCGTAAATGGCGAGCAATCCGCTGTCTTGGTAGGCGGAATGGTACGAGAACACCGAATACGCCAATCCGCGCTGTTCGCGCACTTCCTGAAACAGCCGGCTGCTCATGCTGCCGCCTAAAATGTTGTTTAAGATGAGGAGTGGGTACGCGTCCGGATGACCGATCGGCAGCCCGTTGAACCCGATGCACACATGCGCCTGTTCGACGTCTTTTTTGCGCGCCATCTTTTGCGGCGCAAACGACGGCGTCCCTGGAGAAGGCGACCGATTCGCTGCCGTGAACGAGCCGAAATAGCGCTCGATCTCATCGATAAACCGCTCATCCACGTTGCCCGCCACCGAAACGACAACGCGATCCGGCGTGTAGTAATCGGCCATATACTGGCGCAGCGTATCGCCGGTAAACGTGCGCAACGTCTCTTCCGTGCCTAAAATCGGATAGCCGAGCGGGTGGTTCGCGTAACACGCCTTGCCGAGCAAATCGTGGACGATGTCATCGGGCGTGTCTTCGTACATTTTGATCTCCTCGAGCACAACGTTGCGTTCTTTGTGGAGCTCATCTTCCACAAACGTTGAGTGGAAAAACATATCGGCGAGCATGTCAAGCGCCAGCGGGGCATGTTCATCCAACACTTTGGCGTAGTAACACGTATACTCCTTCGAGGTAAAGGCGTTCACTTGCCCGCCGATGCTGTCGAACGCTTCGGCGATGTCTCGCGCCGTGCGCGTGGTTGTTCCTTTAAAAAACATGTGCTCCAAAAAATGCGAGATCCCGTTGTTTTGTTCTGTTTCGTTGCGCGATCCTGTGCCAATCCATACGCCGATGGCTACCGATCGAACCGTCGGGATTTGCTCGAGCACGATTCGCACACCGTTTTTGCACGTATATTTGTTAATCAACTCCATGTTCCTCCTGTTTGTTTGCCAGTCTTTTCTCATCGAATAAGGCCGTCAAGCTGCCTAACGCGTAACCTTGGCGTTTGATTGAGACGATCAGCTCATCGAGCGCCGCCGCCGTCGGCATCGTCGGATGCATTAACACGATGGCGCCGGGATGGATGTTCGCTGCCACCCGTTTCACTATAACAGATGGGGCTGGTTTTTGCCAATCAATTGTATCGACGCTCCATAGAATCGTTTTCATGCCAAGTTCCGCGGCGATCTCGACGACCTCGTCGCGATAGCTGCCGCTTGGCGGAGCGAACCATTTGCATTGGACCGCGGTCGCCGCTTCGATCACTTCGTTCGTTTTCTTGAGCTCGCGGCGAATGTCGTCGCCGCTGAGCATTTTCATATCAGGATGGCTGTAGGAATGGTTGCCGATCTCATGGCCGGCATCTGCAATCATTTTTGCCATCTCCGGATGTTTTTTTACCCATTGCCCTTCCAAAAAGAACGTTGCCTTGACTTGATGCTTTTTCAGCGTCTCGAGCATGTCAGGAAGGTATTCTTCCCCCCAAGCGACATTGACCGTCAGCGCCACCATCGGTTTGTCGGGATGGCCGCGGTAGATTGGCGCCGGCGGCAAATCGTCCAAATGAACGCGCGGCGGCACTTGGCGGAACACAAGCTTGCGCTCATCGAACGTTCCTGTTTTTTTCATGTTTTGATAGGAAGCCTCAATATCGACGGCCAGACCGTTATACCCGGGCGTCGCCTTCCACACTTTATCAATGACCGCATCTTGGGCGGGAATTTCGTACTGCTTCGCCTGCTTGACGATCGTTTCATACAGCTTGTCGCGCTCCTTTTTCATCGCCGTTGTGTCCGTCGGACGCCAGCTCTCGACATAGTTGCCGACCGGCGGCCAATGCACGGCCATCCAAGCGGCAAGCAACATGACCGCCAGCGCCATATAGCGGATGGATGCGTTGTTCACCCTTGTCCCCCTCCTTTTTCATTACTACAAAATATGTAGGCAGGGGACAGTGTAGAACATAACAAAAGAGCCTTAAGAAACAAATTCCTAAGGCTTCATGCGGTGGCGCTCCGGCCGTCTTCCCCGTTTTTCCCGCGTCTCTTTCGGCGCCTGGCCGATGCCGCGGGCGTCGCGCAACACCGCTTTGCGCGACAGGTTGACGCGTCCTTGTTTATCGATTTCTGTGACTTTGACTAAAATTTCATCGCCGATCGAAACGACGTCTTCGACTTTGCCGACCCGTTCTTCGGCCAGTTCGGAAATGTGGACAAGCCCGTCTTTGCCGTTGAACAGTTCAACAAAGGCGCCGAATTTTTCGATCCGCTTCACTTTGCCTAAATACACTTGGCCGACTTCGACTTCGCGGACGATGTCTTCGATGATTTGCTTCGCTTTTTGGTTGGCCGCTTCGTCGACCGACGAGATGAAAATCGTGCCGTCTTGTTCGATGTCGATTTTGACGCCGGTCTCGTCGATGATTTTGTTGATCTGCTTGCCGCTTGGTCCGATCACCTCGCGGATTTTGTCCGGATTGATGTGCATGATCAAAATTTTCGGCGCATATTTGGACAGCTCTTTGCGCGGTTCGCTGAGCGTCTGCATCATATGGTCCAAAATCTCCAGCCGCCCTTTGCGCGCTTGCATGAGCGCTTCTTCCAAAATGTCGCGCGTCAGTCCTTTAATTTTAATGTCCATCTGCAGGGCGGTGACGCCTTTTCTCGTGCCGGCGACTTTAAAGTCCATATCGCCAAGATGGTCTTCAATGCCTTGGATGTCGGTCAAAATCGTGTAATGATCGCCGTTTTTCACCAACCCCATGGCGATGCCAGCGACCGGCGCTTTAATCGGCACCCCGGCGTCCATCATCGCCAGCGTGCTGGCGCAAATGCTCGCTTGCGAGGTCGAGCCGTTCGACTCCAACACTTCGGAAACAAGGCGGATCGTATACGGAAACTCCCGCTCCGACGGCACGACCGGCTCAAGCGCCCGCTCGCCAAGCGCCCCGTGTCCGATTTCACGCCGCCCCGGCCCGCGCATCGGCCCCGTTTCCCCGACGGAAAACGGCGGGAAGTTGTAATGGTGCATAAACCGCTTCGATTCTTCCAAATCAAGCCCGTCCAAAATTTGCACATCGCCGAGCGCCCCAAGCGTACAGACGCTTAACACTTGCGTTTGCCCGCGCGTAAACAGGCCGGAGCCGTGCGTGCGCGGCAGGACGCCGACCGCCGACGAGAGCGGGCGGATTTCATCGACTTTGCGCCCGTCCGGACGAATTTTGTCCACCGTGATCAGACGGCGCACTTCCTCTTTCACGAGCTTGTGCAAAATTTCCTGCACTTGCTTCAACTTCTCTTCATCCGCTTCTTCCGCCTCGTATTTGGCGATGACGCCCGCTTTCACGTCTTCAATGGCCGCATCGCGCGCCAATTTTTCCGGCACTTGCACCGCCTTTTTAATATCGGCTTCCGCAAGCTGGCGAATTTCCGCCTCCAACGCTGGATCCGGCTCATACAGGACGACTTCCATTTTCTCTTTGCCGACTTGGGCGGCGATTTCCTCTTGGAAGGCGATGAGCCGCTTCACTTCCTCATGGCCGAACATAATCGCTTCGAGCATCACTTCTTCCGGCACTTCGTCCGCGCCGGCTTCCACCATGTTGATCGCGTCTTTCGTGCCGGCGACAACGAGATGCAGATCGCTTTTTTCCATTTGTTCGACCGTCGGGTTGACGACAAACTGGCCGTCGACGCGGCCGACGATCACACCGGCGATCGGCCCTTCAAACGGAATGTCGGAAATCGTCAGCGCCAGCGAGGAACCGATTAAGGCGGCCACTTCTGGCGCGCAGTCTTGGTCAACGCTCATGACCATGGAGACGACCTGCACTTCATTGCGAAACCCTTCGGCAAAGAGCGGGCGAATCGGGCGGTCGATCAACCGGCTCACCAAAATCGCTTTTTCGCTCGGCCGGCCTTCGCGCTTAATAAACCCCCCGGGAATTTTCCCGACGGCGTACAGCCGCTCCTCGTAGTTGACGGTCAGCGGGAAAAAGTCGACGCTTTTCGCTTCCCGCGATGCGGTGGCCGTGCTCAGCACAACCGTGTCGCCATAGCGGACGAGCGCCGCGCCGTTCGCCTGTTTCGCCAGTTCGCCGGTCTCGATTATGAGCGGGCGCCCAGCCACCTCGATGGAAAACACGCGTTTCTCTTGTTCCATACAGACGAGTACTCCTCTCTATGTACAAATGAAATGATGGATGCCGCTGATGATTAGTATGGACGAATCGGCGTCATTGTTATCATCGCCGTGTCAATCCCGCCTGCAAACTAGCAAAAAAGCGGGAATGCTCCCGCTTTTTTATCGACGTAATCCAAGTTTCTCAATCAATTCACGGTAGCGCGTCACATCTTTGTTGCGCAAGTAGGTCAATAGATTGCGGCGTTTCCCAACCATTTTCAGCAGGCCGCGCCGTGAATGATGGTCTTTTTTATGGACGCGCAAATGCTCGTTCAACGTATTGATTTGCTCCGTCAAAATCGCAATTTGCACTTCCGGAGAACCGGTGTCGTTCTCGTGGATTTTAAATTGCTCGATGATTTCGCGTTTGCGTTCTTGCGTCAATGCCATCCTCGTTCACCTCCCTAGCTTGAAATCCCCGGTTGCCGAGCGGGCGTCGGTGACTCGCCTAGCCAAGCAACGGTTCACATACACTGATTAGAATACCTCTTTTTCCGGCAAAATGCAAGTCTTTTCATTGAAGCGCCGGAAATACTGCTCCGCCTCCTCCTTGTCGCGGGCGATTTGCGCGGCCAGTTCGTCAACGCTGGCAAATTTCCGTTCGCTCCGCAGCCGGCGATGCCATTCGACGACGAGCGTTTGTCCATAAAGATCGCCGGAAAAATGGAACAAATGCACTTCGATCGTCGGCAACCCTTCGCGCGCCGCATGAAACGTCGGTTTATATCCGACGTTCGCCACCCCTTCATACTCATTGCCATCGACGGTCACCTTGACGGCATAGACGCCGACTGCCGGCAAAATATAATCGCCGTTTAAGGCGATGTTCGCGGTCGGGAAGCCGATCGTCCGCCCGCGCCGCTCCCCGGCTACGACCGTTCCCTCGAGATCATAAAAGCGGCCGAGCAGGCGGGGAAGTTGATCCACGTCCCCGCTTTCCAGCAGCTTCCGCACGCGGGTGGAACTTACCTTTTCCCCGTCGACGACGAGTTTCGGAATGACCGTCTGCCCAAATCGGCCGCGGGCGTGGATTGGCATCGTCTCCATCGTTCCTTTTCCGAACCGCCCGTAAGTGAAGTCAAAGCCGGCGACCACGTGCTTGACATGCAGTCCGTCCAAATACTCGTCGACAAATTGCTCCGGCGCCAAGGCGGCAAACGTCGGCGTAAATTCGACCACGTACAGCCGATCGACGCCAAGTGATGCAATGAGCCGCTCTTTTTTGCCAAGCGGCGTGATGGCGCGAAGTTCAGGCTGTTTGCCGAGCACGACGGACGGATGGGGATGGAACGTCATCACCGCGCTTTCGTACCCGCGCTCCTTCGCAGCCTCGACCGCCGTTTTGATCACTTTTTGGTGGCCGAGGTGGATGCCGTCAAAATACCCGAGCGCCATCACGGCAGGGGGGAGCGCTTGCCGTTCGAGCTGATGCGGATGTGAAAGAAACAGCGTTTCCATATCGATAACCTACCTTCTTTGTTTCCGCCGCGCCTTTTTCATGAACCAAACACTTTGAGCGGCTTCATCAAGCCGGGGCGCGTCGGGTGCTTGACGTACAGAGCCAGCGCTTCCCGCTCAGGCGAAACGAGCACAATCGGTCCATCAACCTGCTCGAAAAATGCGGGAAGGCGAAGCAGCGCCCCGTTCTTTACTTTCTCTGCTACTTTATCATTGATTTGATATTTCGGCAAATGAAAGAGCGCTCGCTCAATCGGAATGATGAGGGAAGCGGCCGTTCCGTCAGCCGCTCGCCGGGCAAGTTCCGCCAACGTCACACACTCCTCAAGCCGGAACGGCCCCGAGGCCGTCCGGACCAGATCGGACATGTGCGCCGGGTAGCCGAGCCGCTCGCCGATCGTCACCGCAAGCGTACGGACATACGTGCCTTTGCTGCACGTGACGCGAAAGCGGAACGACACCGTTTCCCCGGTGAACTGCTCACGCTCATCGAGCAGCTTCAGCTCATAAATCGTCACGCGCCGCACCGGACGCTCCACTTCGAGGCCGGCGCGCGCGTATTCATATAGTTTTTTGCCGCCCACTTTCACCGCGGAGTACATCGGCGGCGTTTGCTCTATTTCGCCAGTCAAGCTGTCCAGCACCGCTTCGATCTCCGCGCGCGCGATCGCCCGCTCGATCGGGCGGGCGGCGATGATGTCGCCGTCGGCGTCTTCCGTTGTCGTCGCGGCCCCAAGCGTCACTTCTCCTTCGTACGTTTTCGTCGCGCCGGTTAAAAATTCAGCGATGCGCGTCGCCTTGCCAAGGCAAATGGGCAGCACGCCGGACACGTTCGGATCCAACGTACCGGTGTGCCCCGCTTTTTTGACGCCGAGCAGGCGGCGCACGCTCGCCACACAGTCATGCGATGTCATTCCTTTCGGTTTATGGAGCAGCAATACCCCGTCCATCGGCGCACCCTTTCTGTTTCCATACTCGCAAATGAAAAGGAACGTCCGCTGCCGATTTTCGGCATCGTTTGCGGATAAAGTGCGGCAAAGAGGGTGTCCCAAAAGGATCGGAATCCCCTCTTTTATTGCTCTATATACGTGCTGACTGCTTCTGCCGCACGATCGGTCGTGCCGATCTTGAAAGCAGCCAACCTTTTCGGTCAGCCCCCTTGCTACTGCTTATCCGCATTCTCGTCAGCTTCCTTGCTGTCCGAAAGTTGCCGGATCAGCTGCTCAATGCGGCTTCCGTATTCGATCGTTTCGTCGATTTCAAACAAAATGTCCGGCGTTTTGCGCAGGCGGATGCGCTGCCCGATTTCCGAGCGGATAAACCCTTTTGCTTTTTCCAGCGCCTTCAGCGTCTCTTCCCGCTGTTTGTCATCGCCCAAGATACTGATGTACACTTTGGCCTGCTGCAAATCGCCTGTCACGCGCACATCGGTCACCGTCACAAAGCCGATGCGCGGGTCTTTCAGCTTGCGACCGATAATGTCGCTCAGCTCTTTTTTCATCTGCTCGCCCACGCGAGTTGCCCGTATATTCATCATCCATCACCTCGATCACAGCCACTCGAATACTGTCGCCGCCCGCTCCAACTCGGGAAACGAATCGAGCAACGCCAACGCCCGTTCGAGCTCCCGTTCGGCAGCGCGGCGGCTGGACGCGATGGCAACGAGGCCGATTTTCGCCCGCTGCCACGCCTCTTGATGATCGATTTCCGCCACCGACACGTTGTACCGTTGCCGAATTCTCGTCAGCACCCGCTGCAAGACGGCTCGTTTGTCCTTCAGCGACCGGGCGTTGTAGATCAGGCACTCGCACGCGGCGAATCCGATCATGCCCGAGCCACTTCCTGCATAACGTACGCCTCGATGACGTCCCCTTCTTTAATATCGTTGAAGTTTTTGATCGTCACCCCGCACTCATAGCCTTGCGCCACTTCGCGCACATCGTCTTTGTACCGCTTGAGCGAATCGATTTCCCCTTCGTAGACGACGATGCCTTGGCGAATGAGGCGCACTTTGCTGTCGCGGGTGATTTTGCCGTCGGTGACGTAGCAGCCGGCGATCGTGCCGACTTTCGACACCTTAAACGTTTGCCGCACTTCCGCTTGGCCGATCACTTTTTCTTCGTATTCCGGATCGAGCATTCCTTTCATGGCCGCCTCAATTTCCTCGATGACGTTGTAAATGATGCGGTGGAGGCGGATGTCCACTTTTTCCGATTCGGCGGCGCGCTTCGCGTTGGCGTCCGGACGGACGTTAAAACCGATGACGATGGCGTTTGAAGCCGTCGCCAACGAAATGTCCGATTCGGTGATGGCTCCAACGGCAGCGTGGATGATTTTCACCCGCACGCCTTCGACGTCGATTTTTTGCAAGGCGGCGACAAGCGCTTCAACCGATCCTTGGACGTCGGCCTTGACGATCAAGTTCAGCTCTTTCATTTCGCCTTGCTTAATTTGTTCAAACAGATCGTCCAAGCTGATGCGCGTTTTGACGCTCCGCTGCTCCTGCAGCTGCCGCTGCGCCCGCACTTCGCCGATTTGCCGCGCTTTTTTCTCATCTTCAAACACCATAAAGCGGTCGCCGGCTTGCGGCACATCGTGCAGACCGGTGATTTCGACCGGCATCGATGGCCCCGCCTCTTTGACGCGCCGGCCGCTGTCGTTCACCATCGCGCGCACGCGCCCGTACGTCGTGCCGACGACGATCGGATCGCCGATGCGAAGCGTTCCGGTTTGGATCAACAGCGTCGCCACCGGGCCGCGTCCTTTGTCAAGCTTCGCTTCAATCACCGTGCCGACCGCGCGCCGGTTCGGGTTCGCCTTCAGTTCTTCCATTTCGCTGACGAGCAAAATCATCTCAAGCAAGTGGTCAATGCCTTCTTTCGTTTTCGCCGACAACTTGCAGAAAATCGTATCCCCGCCCCATTCTTCCGGAACGAGGTTGTATTCCATCAGCTCCTGCATGACGCGGTCTGGGTTGGCTTCCGGTTTATCCATTTTGTTGATGGCGACGATGATCGGCACGTTGGCGGCCTTGGCGTGGTTGATCGCTTCGACCGTTTGCGGCATGACCCCGTCATCGGCAGCGACAACAAGAATGACGATATCCGTCACTTGCGCGCCGCGCGCCCGCATCGTCGTAAACGCTTCATGCCCCGGCGTATCGAGGAACGTAATCTTTTTGTCGTTGACGGTCACTTGGTACGCCCCGATGTGCTGGGTAATGCCGCCCGCTTCTTGCTCCGTCACTTTCGAATGGCGGATCGCATCGAGCAGCGTCGTTTTTCCGTGGTCGACGTGCCCCATGATCGTCACAACCGGCGGCCGTTCCACGAGATCTTCCGGCGCGTCGACAATCTCGATCGTTTCGAAGTTCGTTTCATCGATCGTCACTTTTTCTTCGACTTCGACGCCGTAATCGGAGCAGATCAGTTCGATCGCGTCCTTGTCTAAGTCTTGGTTGATGGTCGCCATCACGCCGAGCATAAACAGCTTTTTAATGATTTCCGACGGCTCGCGGCCCAATTTTTTCGCCAGCTCGGCTACCGTCAGCGAACCTTCGAACGTAATTTTTTTCGGCAGCTCTTTTTCTTTTTTCACCGGCTGCGGCGGCTGCTTCGCGGCCGGGGCGGCTTGTTTTTTCCCTTTGGCCGGCCCTTTGCCTTTCTTTTTCGCCGCTTGGAGCAGCTTTTTCTCCTGCTGCTGGGCTTCGGTTTTTTTCGTTTCCTTCCCTTTTGGCGCACCTTTTTTCTTCACCGGCTTGCTTTTCGCCGCTTCTTTTCCATCGTCAAACAGTTCTTCATCAGCAAAATCGGTCGCTTTCGCCGGCGTCGGCCGCTTCGGCTTCTCCGGCTTTTTCCCTTTCTTTTCCTCTTTTCGCCCGTCTTTTTTCCCCGTGTTCGGGCGGTATTGATGATCGAGCTTTTCGACGACATCGGCCTCGAGCATGGTCATATGATTGTTCACTTCGATGTTCATTTCTTTCAATTTATGGATAACGTCCTTGCTAGACACGTTTTGTTTTTTGGCGTATTCGTAGACACGCATTTTGGACATACATTCACCCCCATTAAGATCGGTCGAGCATCGTCAGCAGTTGACGCGCGAACCCTTCATCGGTGACGGCGACGACGACGCGGGCGTCTTTGCCGATCGCCCCGCCAAGCGTATAGCGGTCCGGCACTTTGCAAAGCGGAACGCCATAAAACGCGCACTTGTCGGTCACTTTTTTTTCCGTATTGGCCGATGCGTCTTCGGACAATAAAACGAGCTGCGCTTTGCCCCGCTGCACTTCTTTGACGACAAGCCCTTCGCCGGAAACGACTTTTCCGGCCCGCTGCGCCAGCCCTAACAGCGATGCCCAGCGGCTATTGTTCATGGCCCGTGCGCTTCTCCTTTTCCGCCAACGCGAGCAGCTCGTCATACAGCGTTTCCGCAATTTCGGCCTTTAAATGGCGGGCCAAAATGTTTTTCTTTTTGGCCAGCAAAATGCATTCCGGATCCAACGTCATGTATGCGCCGCGCCCCGCCTTCTTGCCGGTCGGGTCGATCGACACCTCCCCGTCTTTGGAGCGGACGATGCGCACCATTTCCCGTTTCGGTTTCATCTCTCCGGTGACGACGCATTTGCGTAACGGAATTTTCTTTTGCGCTGCCATCTCCATTCCCCCTCACTCGATGTCCGCCGGTTCAGTGAACGGTTGGCCGCTTTCCTCACTATGTTCATTATCAGCCGCCGCGCCGCTGAAATCAAGCGAAGTGGATGGCGCATATGGGTCAATGCCCATTTCCCGCGCTTCTGATTCGCTTTTAATATCAATTTTCCAGCCGGTTAATTTCGCTGCCAGCCGGGCGTTTTGCCCGCGCTTGCCGATGGCGAGCGACAGCTGGTAGTCGGGAACGACGACGGTCGTCGCCTTTTGTTCCTCGTTCACGATGACGCGCAGCACTTTCGCCGGGCTGAGGGCGTTGGCGACAAACTCAACCGGGTCCGCCGACCAGCGGACGATATCAATTTTTTCCCCGTTCAGTTCATCAACGACCGCTTGGACGCGCTGCCCCTTCGGCCCGACGCAGGCGCCCACCGGGTCGACCTCCGGGTTGTCGGAATGAACGGAAATTTTTGACCGGTCGCCAGCTTCGCGGGCGATGGACTTAATTTCGACCGTGCCATCGTAAATTTCCGGCACTTCCAGCTCAAACAGCCGCTTCAGCAAGCCCGGATGAGTGCGAGAAACGAAAATTTGCGGCCCTTTTGTCGTTTTTTCCACTTTGGTAATGTAGACTTTCAGCCGATCGTGCGGCTTGTACGTTTCGTTCGGCATTTGTTCGTTTGCCGGCAGAAGCGCCTCCGCTTTGCCGAGGCTGACGTAGACAAAGCGCGGGTCGATGCGCTGAACGATGCCGGTCATAATATCTTCCTCGCGGTCGACGAACTCGGCGTAAATAATGCTCCGCTCCGCTTCGCGCACGCGCTGGGTGACGACTTGCTTCGCCGTCTGCGCCGCGATGCGCCCGAAATCGCGCGGTGTCACTTCCAGTTCGACGACGTCGCCGATCTGATAGTTCGGATTGATTCGCTGCGCTTCTTCAAGCGAAATTTCGAGGCGCGGGTCGGTCACTTCTTCGACGACGTCCTTGCGCGCGAGCACGCGGATCGTGCCGGTGTCCATGTTGAAGTCGACGCGCACGTTTTGCGCTTGGCCGAAATTGCGCTTGTATGCCGAAACGATCGCCGCTTCGATCGCTTCCACGATGACTTCTTGGCTGATGCCTTTTTCCCGCATCAGGTCGGCTAACGCCTCAAGCAGTTGCGTATTCATGAAACGAAAATCCCCCTTTTGCCACTTAAAAGAAAATGACAGCTAGCCTTGCGCTTGCCACTTTTTCATACGGAATGGCGACCGTTTTTTGCCGCCCGCGGTCTTTTACCGACAGCGTCACGGTCGTTCCGTCAAAAGCGGCCAGCTCGCCTTCAAATTGTTTTTCTCCCTCAATCGGTTCATACGTTTTGATCACGACATGTTTCCCGACCGCTTTGTAAAAATCGGTTTCGTTTTTCAGCGGCCGCTCCGCCCCCGGCGATGAGACTTCCAAGAAATAGTTGTGGGGAATCGGATCGACTTCATCGAGCTTTTCGCTCAGTTTTTCACTGACAACGCCGCACTGTTCAATATCGACCCCGTTCTCTGAATCGATAAAAACGCGCAAGAACCAGTTCTTCCCTTCCTTCACATATTCGATGTCCACGAGCTCCAGCCCCATTTCGTCCAAAATGGGCGCCACGAGTTGTTCGACCGTGTCTGTCACTTTTTTGCCCATCGTTTTCCTCCTTACCGAGCCAAGCTGCACGTATGGCATAATGAGAAAATCCCCTGCTCAAGGCGGGGAATGAACGAAAGACGGATGCCGATTCAAGACGAAAGAGTGGGTTTCCCCACTCTTTGCCTACCATTATCTTTGCCAATTACATTAAAACTATAACATATTGGTAATGATATTGCAACGGAAAACGGCCGCAAAAAAGCAGGTTGTTTTCCGCCGTCAAAACAGTGACAGCTGGTTATGGTCGGGAAGCGAGTCGAGGCAGCCGCGCTGTTCCAGATATTCCAACAGCGTTTTCGACACTTTGCCGCGCTGTTGCAAATCTTCTTTGGATAAAAATTCGCCTTCCTCACGGGCGCGCACGATCGCTTGTGCCACGTTGTCGCCAAGGCCGGGAATGGCGTTAAACGGCGGAATGAGCGAATCGCCGTCAATGACGAATTCGGTCGCCTGTGAACGGTACAGATCAATATTTTTGAACGAAAAGCCGCGCTCGCACATTTCCAGCGCCACCTCTAAGACGGTGAGCAAACTTTTCTCCTTCGCTGTCGCTTGGATGCCTTTGGCGTTAATTTCTTCAATCCGCTTGCGAATGGCGGCCGATCCTTTGATCATGGCGTCAAGGTCGAAATCTTCCGCCCGCACCGTGAAGTACGACGCGTAATACAAGAGCGGATGATGCACCTTAAAGTAGGCGATGCGCACCGCCATTAACACGTAGGCGGTGGCGTGCGCTTTCGGGAACATGTACTTGATTTTTTTGCATGACTCAATGTACCACTCCGGCACGTCGTGCTTGCGCATTTCCGCTTCAAATTCCGGCGTCAATCCTTTCCCTTTGCGCACCGATTCCATAATTTTAAACGCCAGCGACGGCTCGAGGCCGCGGTAAATGAGATAGACCATGATGTCGTCGCGGCAGCCGATCACTTCCGACAGCGTGCACGTCCCGTTTTGAATGAGCTCTTGCGCATTGCCGAGCCACACATCGGTGCCGTGCGACAACCCGGAAATTTGCACGAGCTCGGAAAACGTTTTTGGTTTTGTCTCTTCCAACATTTGTCTTACGAAGCGCGTGCCAAACTCTGGAATGCCGATCGTGCCGACGTTGCACATAATTTGTTCCGGCGTGACGCCGAGCGGTTCGGTGCTGCTGAAAATGCCCATCACATCCGGATCATCGGTCGGGATCGTTTTCGGGTCGATGCCGCTTAAATCTTGCAGCATCCGGATGACGGTCGGATCGTCGTGCCCGAGAATATCAAGCTTCAGCAAATTATCGTGAATCGAGTGGAAGTCGAAATGGGTCGTCCGCCATTCGGAGGACGTGTCATCGGCCGGATATTGAATCGGCGTAAAGTCGTAAATTTCCATATAATCGGGGACGACGATAATGCCGCCCGGGTGCTGCCCGGTCGTCCGCTTCACCCCGGTGCAGCCGGCCGCGAGCCGGTCGATTTCCGCGCCGCGCAGCTCGAGGTTATGGTCGCTCACATAGCCTTTGACAAATCCGTACGCCGTTTTGTCGGCCACCGTGCCGATCGTGCCCGCGCGGTAGACGTTGTCTTCGCCAAACAGCACTTTCGTATAGTTATGGGCACGCGGCTGGTATTCCCCTGAGAAGTTCAAGTCGATATCCGGCACTTTGTCGCCTTTAAAGCCGAGGAACGTCTCAAACGGGATGTCTTGCCCGTCTTTTTTGTATTTCGCCCCGCATCGCGGGCAGTTTTTATCCGGCAAGTCAAAGCCCGAGCCGACCGACCCATCGTTGAAAAACTCGGAATGCTTGCAGCTTGGGCAGACGTAATGCGGCGGCAGCGGGTTCACTTCGGTAATTTCCGTCATCGTCGCGACAAACGATGAGCCGACCGACCCGCGCGAGCCGACGAGGTAGCCGTCATCAAGCGATTTTTTCACGAGCTTATGGGAAATCAAATAAATGACGGCAAACCCATGGCCGATAATGCTGTTCAGCTCTTTTTCGAGCCGCTCTTCAACGAGCTTCGGCAACGGATCTCCATAAATTTCCTTCGCCCGCCGGTAGCTCATCTCGCGAATTTCCTCATCCGCGCCGTCAATGCGCGGGGTGTACAACTCGTCTTTGATCGGCTTGACATCGCCGATTAACGAGGCGATTTTCTGCGTGTTGTCGACGACGATTTCTTTCGCCTTTTCCGGCCCTAAAAACGAGAAGCAATCGAGCATTTCATTCGTCGTCCGGAAATACACATCTGGCAGGTCGTGCCGGTTGAGCGGATTCGCTCCGCCTTGCGAGTGGATCAAAATTTTTCGGTAAATTTTGTCCTCCCGATTCAAGTAATGAACGTTGCCGGTGGCGACAACGGGAATATTGAGCTTCTCTCCAAGGGCGACGATGTGGCGGATGATAGTTTTGATCATCTCTTCGTCTTGCACATAGCCCATTTCAATGAGCGGCTTGTACACATCCGGCGGATGCACTTCGAGAAAATCGTAAAAGCGAGCCAAGTCTTCCACTTCTTCCGGCGCCTTTTGGATCAAGTTGTCAAACAGCTCTCCTTTGTCGCAGCCCGAACCGACAAGCAAGCCTTCGCGGTGCTTCACAAGCACGGAGCGCGGGATGCGCGGCACGCGATGAAAATAGTGAATGTGCGACAAGGAAACGAGCTTAAACAAATTTTTCAGCCCCGTCTCATTTTGCGCCAGCAGCGTCGCGTGAAACGGGCGGGCAAGGCGGTAGGACGCCTCGCTGTGCGTGCGGCTGTTCAGTTCATCATGATACAAAATGCCCCGCTCTTCCGCTTCTTTTAATAGCCGCATGAGCAAATGACCGGTCGCCTCGGCGTCATAAATCGCCCGGTGGTGCTGCGTCAATTCGATAGCAAACTTTTTGCATAGCGTGTTAAGACGATGGTTTTTCAAATCCGGGTATAGAAAGCGGGCGAGCTCGAGCGTGTCAATGACGGGATTCGGCACGTGGCCGCGCCCCATTTTCGCGAGGCCGGCATTTAAAAAGCCGATGTCGAAGCTGGCGTTGTGGGCGGCGAGCGTCGCGTCGCCAGCCCAGTCGATAAAGCGAGCCAGCACTTCCTCCGGCCGCGGCGCGCCCTTTACCATCTCATCGGTAATGCCAGTCAGTTCCATCGTCGTCACGGACAACGGGTGGCCCGGATCGGCAAACGACATGAACCGGTCGATGATCTCGCCGTCTTTCACCTTCACCGCCGCGAGCTCGATGACCGTGTTGTACACGGCCGACAGCCCCGTCGTTTCGACGTCAAAGACGACATACGTCTCATCGGAAAGGCGGCGATGCGCCTCATTGTAGGCGATCGGCACGCCATCATCGACGATATTGGCTTCGAGGCCGTAAATCACCTTTATGCCGTGTTTTTTCGCCGCGCTGTACGCCTCCGGGAACGACTGAACGACCGCGTGATCGGTGATGGCAACGGCCGGATGCCCCCATTTTTTCGCCTGCTCAATAAGCGTTGCCACCGGTGTGACGGCATCCATTTGGCTCATCGGTGTATGCAAATGAAGCTCGACCCGCTTGTTTCCTTCCGGCGCCGTATCGTGCCGCTCATTGGCGGCGATTTCATTCAAATCGTTGGCGATGAGAACGAGATCGCGGACGAACGTATCGTTTTGCACGCTGCCGCGCACTTTCACCCACATGCCCTTTTTGACGCTGTGCATCAGTTCGGCATCTTCTTTGTCGCGCGAGAACATTTTGACTAAAATCGAGTTCGTGTAATCGGTGATTTTGGCCGTCAGCAGCGTGCGACCGCTTTTGAGTTCGCTCACTTCGGCGGCAAACACGTACCCTTGGACGACGACGCGCCGCTCTTCCTCGACGATCGTCTCAAGCAGGCGCACCGGCTCCTCGTCGCGAATCGGGTAGCCGATGACAAGCGGACCAGACGGAGCGCTTGTCGCTGTTTTTTCCTCTTCTTTCGCCAAATCGGTCAGCACAGCGAGCGCCCGTTCTTCATCCTCTTGCCGCTTTTGCGCCAAAAACTGCTCCATTTCTTGGTCAACCGGCTCAATAGTAACGTCAAGCTGAAGAGACGGAAACCCAAACGACATGTATACATCGGCGATTTTTTTGGCGAACCGCCGCTTCATGGCCAACGCTTCCGCCTCGTGCCGGGCTTTGACGATGAGCTTGTTTCCTCTCACGGCCGGCATCTGGCGGCGGAGCGCGTCCACGAGCGGGGAGACGCCTTCCTGCAGCTGCTCAAGGCAAAGCGGCCAATACGCCTGCACATCCGCCTCCGTCACGTGCGGCGCGTCGACTTCGACCGTATGGCGAACGGCGGCAATATGGCGAAACGCCGCTTGCAGCCGGTTGGCAAATGTTTGATAGACGTCAGCCGGCAGCACGTTGGCGAAGCGAAAATAAAAATGCCAGCTCTTTTCGTGCTTATCAATCACCACTTTGCGAATCGCCGCCTCCCGAAAATGCGGCAGCCATTCATCCGACGTCATGTTCAGCTGCTCGAGCAGCACAAGAAACCGCTCTTTTTGCGCATTCATCATGGCTTCCCCTCGCATGAAATCGTTTCTCTTTTTCTATCATACCATACGAACGGCAACAGCGCCGGCGAAAAAGACAGCCATCGTCTTGTTCACCAGCGCTGTTCGTTCACCCTTGCAAGAGACGGCGCACCGTCTCGATGAGATCGGCGACCGGCACATCAAACGACTCGCCGGTTTTCCGCACTTTGACTTCGACAACGCCTTCACCGGCCCGCTTGCCGACGGTGACGCGGACCGGGATGCCGATCAAGTCGCTGTCGGCAAATTTCACTCCCGCGCGCTCGGGACGGTCGTCGTACAAAACGTCGAACCCCGCTTGTCCAAGCTTGTCGTACCATTCCTCGGCGAGCGCCCGCTGTTCATCGCTTTTGGCGTTCGCCGTCAGCAAATGAACGTGGAACGGCGCGACCGAAACCGGCCAGACGAGCCCGTGTTCATCGGCAAATTGCTCGGCGATCGCCGCGACAAGCCGGGAAACGCCGATGCCGTAACAGCCCATGATCATCGTCTGCGCTTGACCGTTTTCATCGAGGTAAACGGCGTTCATCGCTTCGCTATATTTCGTGCCAAGCTTGAACACATGGCCGACTTCAATGCCGCGGGCGAAGCGGATCGTCCCTTTGCCATCGGGAGCCGGGTCGCCTTCTTGGACGAAACGCAAATCCGCATATTGGCTGACGGGAAAATCGCGGCCGGGGTTGACGCCCGTATAATGATATCCTTCCTCATTGGCGCCGCAGACGCCGTTGACGATTGCCGCGATGGCATGATCGGCGATCACCGTCACCTCTTCCTTGACGCCGATCGGACCGAGCGAGCCGACCGGAGCGTTCATGACTTGCCTCGTTTCCTCCGGCGTCGCCAGTCTCACCACCGTCGCGTCCAAGACGTTTTTCACTTTGACTTCATTCGCTTCGTGGTCGCCGCGGACGAGCACGAGCACGTAGCGGCCATCGACGTGAAACAAGAGCGATTTGATGCAGCGCTCCGGCGCGACTTGCAAGTACGAAGCCACTTCCGCGATCGTTTTTTGCCCCGGGGTCGCCACCTTTTTCAGCTCAGCCGGTGGCTCATTACACTTTTCATACGTGGCGACGACCGGCGCCATCTCGATGTTGGCCGCATAGTCGGACGCATCGGAATAGGCGATCGTATCCTCGCCGATGTCGGATAACACCATAAACTCGTGCGTGTCTTTGCCGCCGATCGCCCCCGAATCGGCGATGACGGCGCGGAAGTTTAAGCCGCAGCGGCGGAAAATGTTCGCGTACGCTTCGTACATGTTGTTGTACGTTTCGTCGAGGCTTTCTTTCGACGTATGGAACGAATACGCGTCTTTCATGATAAATTCCCGTCCGCGCAGCAGCCCAAAGCGCGGACGTTTTTCGTCGCGGAATTTCGTTTGAATTTGGTACAAGACGAGCGGCAGCCGCTTGTAAGTTTTCACCTCGTCGCGGACGATCGCTGTGATCATTTCCTCATGCGTCGGCCCGAGGGCAAAATCGCGCTCATGGCGGTCTTTCAGGCGCATGAGCTCGGGACCGTACGAATACCAGCGGCCGGACTGCTGCCAAAGCTCAGCCGGCTGCAACGCCGGCATGAGGAGCTCCATCGCCCCGATGCGGTTCATCTCCTCCCGGATGATCGCTTCTACTTTTTGCAAAACGCGTTGCCCGAGCGGCAAAAACGTATAAACGCCGCTCGTGCTTTGGCGGATGAAACCGGCGCGCAACAGAAGCTGATGACTTTTCACTTCTGCGTCCGCCGGCACTTCACGCAACGTCGGAATAAACGCTTGACTTTGTCTCATTCATTCGCCACCTCGTTCTCTCTCTTTATAGGAAAAATTTTTGAATATCGTTCCATGTCACCACAAGCATGAGCAGCATGAGCAGAGCGAAGCCGATAAAATGGACCATCCCTTCTTTTTGCCGGTCGACCGGCTTGCCGCGCACCGCTTCAATGGCGAAAAAGAGCAGCCGGCCGCCGTCGAGCGCCGGCAACGGCAACAAGTTGATAATCCCAAGGTTGATGCTTAAAATCGCGCCCCATTTCATCAAGTAGTAAATGCCGGATTCGGCGACTTTGCCAGTCGATACGGCGATGCCGACCGGTCCGGACAGCATGTCAAGATGAAACTGGCCGGTGATCAACTGGCCGAGGCCGGCGACAATTTCTCGCGTCCAGTAGTACGTCTCGGTCAACCCTTGCTTCACGGAGCCAAACACCGACTTTTCCATCGGCTGATAGACCCCGATCAAACCGATCGTCTCCCCTTGAATTGTCTTCGCTTCCGGAGTGACGGCAACGGTCATGTCTTTTCCGTCCCGCCGAATTTGAAACTGGAGCGTTTCTTGCGGATGACTGCGAATCGTGTTAACGATTTCCGTCCATGTGTCCATCCGTTCGCCGTTGATCGCCACCACTTCATCTCCTTGCTTCAAACCAGCGGCGCGCGCTGCCCCGTCAGGCGTCAGCTCGCCGATCACCGGCTTGTCGACCGGATAGCCTTGCAAAAGGCCGATCAAAATAAAGACGACAAGCGCCAAGACAAAGTTGGCGAGCGGTCCGGCCAAGATCGTCATCGTGCGCTGCCCGAGCGTTTTGGCGGCAAACTGACGGTGGTACGGAGCGATTTGAATTTCTTGGCGATCGGCGACGAAAAACGCCGGCTCTTTGATGGCAAAACGCTCAAGCCGCTCTTCGTCGACATACCCGGTCACGTACATGCCATGCTCCAAATCAGCGTCTTCCACTTCAATGATGCGGGCGTTTGGATAATCGTCTTTATGGTTGACGATGATTTTTTCCACTCTTCCGTCGCCGTCAAGCAAAAGACCAACGATTTGTCCCCGCTTCAATTCAATCATTTCCGGATCTTCACCGGCCATGCGGACGAAACCGCCAAGCGGAAGCAGCCGGACGGTGTAGACCGTCTCTTTTTTCTTCACCGAAAACACTTTCGGCCCAAAGCCGATGGCAAATTCACGGCAAAGGATGCCGGCCCGCTTCGCTAACAGCAAATGGCCCAACTCGTGGAAAAAGACGAGGGCACCAAAGACGACGATAAATGAAATGATCGATTCCAACGTTTCAACCACCTTTATGATAGTAGTGTGCGAACGTAAGCGCGCGTGTCCGCGTCAATTGCGCGAATCTCTTCAAGCGATGGATCGCTGATCGGCTGGTGGCGCTCAAGGGCCCGTTCGATCCACTCTTCGATCGCCAAAAACGGGATGCGCCCGGCTAAAAACGCCGCCACCGCCTCCTCATTGGCCGCGTTCAACACCGCTGGCAGCGAGCCGCCCCGCCTTCCGGCCTCGTAGGCCAATCGCAGGCAACGATAGCGCTCGAAGTCGACCGGGGCAAAATGAAGCGATCCGATCGCCGCCAAATCGAGCGGTTGCGCCGCAGAAAGCGGCAGCCGTTCCGGATAGGTGAGGGCGTATTGAATCGGAACGCGCATGTCCGGTGTGCCAAGCTGGGCAAGCACGCTCGTATCGCGAAACTGAACGAGCGAATGGATGACGCTCTCGCGGTGCAGGACGACATCGATCCGCTCATACGGCAGCCCGAACAGCCAGTGCGCTTCGATCACTTCAAATCCTTTGTTCATCATCGTCGCCGAATCGATCGTAATTTTCGCCCCCATCGACCAATTCGGATGACAAAGCGCCTCCTCGACCGTGACCCCAGCAAGCTCCTCGCGCGTCCTGTCGCGGAAGCTGCCGCCGGAGGCCGTTAAAATGAGTTTGTCAACCTGTTCGAGCTTCTCCCCTTGCAAGCACTGGAAGATGGCGGAATGCTCGCTGTCGACCGGGAGCAGCGGCACCCCGCGCTTTTCGGCCGCCGCGGTCACCAAGTGGCCGGCAACGACCAATGTCTCCTTGTTGGCCAACGCGATCGTTTTGCCCGCCTCGATCGCTTTTAACGTCGGCACAAGGCCGACGCTGCCCACGACAGCGGTGACGACGATGTCAGCATCCGGATGGACGGCGGCTTCAATCAGCCCGTCCTCCCCATACACGACCATTGTCCGCCCGCCGTATTCGCTGCAAAGCGTCTCATACGCGCCGCGATCGGCGACGGCGACAAGGCGCGGGGCAAATTCGGCCATCAATTTCCGCGCTGCTTCGACGTTTCTCCCGACCGACGCAGCGACAAGGCGAAAGCGGCCGGGATGGGCGCGGATGACGTCGAGCGTCTGCGTGCCGATCGACCCGCTCGCCCCCAATAAACTGATCGATTTCAATCGTTTCACTCCTCACCCGCTTATCGTATCGTTTCGATGAATATGTATAAAAGCGGCAGCACAAACAATAGGCTGTCAAACCGATCCAAGACGCCGCCATGTCCCGGCAAAATCGCTCCCGAGTCTTTCACCCCGTAATGGCGCTTGAACGCCGACTCGACCAAGTCGCCGAGCTGGCCGAACACGGAAAGCAACAACGCGAGCGATAGCGCCGCGGCAAAGCTGGCAAACGGCTCCGCCGCCCACTCGTAAACGGCGGCGACCACCACGGCCGAGACAATGCCGCCAAGAGCTCCCTCCACCGTTTTTTTCGGGCTGATCTCCGGCCATAGCTTGCGCCGCCCGAATGCGCGCCCGCAAAAGTACGCGCCAATGTCGGTCGCCCAAATGACGAACAGCGCATAAACCAAATAGGACAACCCGGTTAAACGAATGGCGGCAAAACAGAAAAATCCGACGCCGACATACAACACCGCCAAGACGACAAACGCCGCCTCGTCAAACGTCAACGCGTTTTTGGTCACTACCGTCGCGATGAGCAACAAGAAGGCAAGGCCGACGATCACGGCGAATTTAGCCGCACCGGCTGACAGCCACTCCCCGCCGTAGCGAGCGGGAACGAGCAGCAGCCAAAGAGCGGCAAAGCCGGCCGCCCCTGCCAACGACAGCGGCCGCATTCCTTTCATCCGCAGCAGTTCGAACAGTCCAACCGTCGCTATGATATATGTTACTATTATAAACGGAAATCCGCCAAAAATAACAATCGGCAAAAAGAGCGCCGCCGCGATCACTCCGGTGATGATTCGCTGTTTCATTGCGCCGACACCCCCCCAAACCGGCGGTCGCGCCGCTGGTAGGCGGCAATCGCCTCTAAAAAATGCTGTTCGGTAAAATCGGGCCATAACACATCGGTAAACCAAAGTTCCGTATACGCGAGCTGCCAAAGCATAAAATTGCTGAGGCGGATTTCTCCGCTCGTCCGAATGAGCAAATCCGGATCTTGGAGCCCCCCCGTCATCAAATACGAAGAAATGAGCGGCTCGGTAATGTCTTCCGGCGCAAGCGCCCCGCGCTCGACCTCTTTGGCGATTTGCTGGACGGCGGCGGTAATTTCCGCCCGGCTTCCGTAGTTGAGGGCAAAATTCAGCACCAACCCCGTGTTGCCGCTTGTATCTTGAATGGCTTTTTCGACCGCTCGGCGCGTATGGTCCGGCAGCGCCTCCGTATGACCGATGACCTGCACTTTCACGTTCTCAGCGATCAACTCGGGAAGGAACGTCGTCAAAAACTGCTCCGGCAGCTTCATCAAGTAATCGACTTCACCTTTCGGCCTCTTCCAATTTTCGGTGGAAAACGCGTAAAGGGACAAGACGCGAACCCCAAGCCCGTTAGCGAAGCGGGTGATTTTGCGCACCACTTGCATCCCTTCGTAATGGCCGGCCGCCCTTGGCAGCGCCCGCCTTTTCGCCCATCTTCCGTTGCCGTCCATGATGATGGCGACATGGTTCGGAATCGGACGCCTAAGCACCTCTTCTTTCGTCACCGGTGCGCCTTCCTCGTTCATTTTTCGCCTTTTAGTAAACATATAAGTCCTCCGCGAACGTGTTTTGCTTTTCCATTATAGCAAAAAAACCCTCCATGAACATAGAGGGTTTGCAACGTTTTGCCTATACTTCCATCACTTCTTTTTCTTTCTCTTTCGTAATGGCATCGATTTTGGCGATGTGGTCATCGGTCAGCTTTTGCACTTCATCGGTGTAGCTGCGGAGCTCGTCTTCCGTAATCTCGCCGCTTTTCTCGAGCTTTTTCAATTCATCGTTCGCGTCGCGGCGGATGTTGCGCACGGCGACTTTCGCGTCTTCGGAATATTTTTTGACCAGTTTCGCCAGCTCGCGGCGCCGTTCTTCGGTGAGCGGCGGAATGACCAAGCGAATGACGGATCCGTCATTCGACGGCGTCAGCCCTAGATCCGAGGCCAAAATCGCTTTTTCCATCTCTTTAATGACCGATTTGTCATACGGCTGAATGACAAGCATGCGCGCTTCCGGCACGCTGATGGAAGCGAGCTGGTTGATCGGCGTCGCAACGCCGTAATAATCGACAGTCACTTTCTCCAGCAACCCGGCGTTCGCCCGCCCGGCGCGCACCGTCGCCAGCTCGCGAGTGAACGCTTGCACCGCTTTATCCATCTTCTCTTTCGCCTGTTGGATCACGTGTTTGGCCATCGTTATTTCCCCCTCACGATCGTTCCAATATTTTCGCCTAATACAGCGCGTTTAATGTTTCCTTCTTCCATAATCGAAAAAACGATAATCGGAATGTTGTTATCCATGCAAAGCGAAGAAGCGGTCGAATCCATGACGGCAAGGCCTTGTTTAATGACGTCCAAGTACGATAGTTCCTCGTATTTGACCGCATTGGCGTCGACCTTCGGATCGGCGCTGTAGACGCCATCGACATTGTTTTTCGCCATGAGAATGACGTCCGCCTCGATTTCCGCCGCCCGGAGCGCCGCCGTTGTATCGGTCGAAAAATACGGGTTGCCGGTGCCGGCGGCGAAAATGACGACCCGCTTTTTCTCCAAATGGCGGATCGCCCGGCGGCGAATGTACGGTTCGGCGACTTGCCGCATCTCGATCGATGTTTGCACCCGCGTTTCCACGCCGAGCTGCTCAAGGCTGTCCTGCAAGGCGAGCGCGTTCATCACCGTCGCCAACATGCCCATATAGTCAGCCGTCGCCCGGTCCATCCCCATTTCGCTTCCCGTTTTTCCGCGCCAAATGTTGCCGCCGCCGACGACGATGGCGACCTCGACGCCCAGTTCAACAACTTCTTTTACTTGTTTGGCGATCGACTGGATGACGGCCGGCTGGATGCCAAAACCTTGCTTTCCGGCGAGCGCTTCCCCGCTCAACTTTAACACGACGCGTTTGTACTTTGGTTGTTCCATGTCAAACCTCCATGATGCGAATCGCTTTGAAAAACAGGGAACACGCGCGTGTTCCCTGTTGCGGTCCGTCATTGCTTTCTGACTTGGCTCATCACTTCTTCGGCGAAATTGTCTTGACGTTTTTCGAGCCCTTCGCCGACTTCATAGCGGATGAACTGCTTCACAGCCGCTCCGTTCGACTCGACGTATTGGCGCACCGTCACATCCGGGTTTTTCACGAACGCTTGCTCAAGCAGGCAGACGTCTTCGTAAAACTTGTTCAGCCGGCCTTCGACCATTTTTTCAACGATTTTTTCCGGCTTGCCTTCGTTTAACGCCTGCTGCTTCAACACTTCGCGCTCATGCGCGACCTCTTCTTGCGGCACCTCGTCGCGCGAGACGTATTTCGGGTGAAGCGCCGCGATGTGCATGGCGACATCTTTGGCGACGTCTTCGCTTGCGCTGCCGGCTAATAACGTTAATACGCCGATGCGCCCGCCCATGTGCAAGTATGCGCCAAACGTTTCGCCGTCCGCTTTGTTGACGACGGCAAAGCGGCGGAGCGTAATTTTTTCGCCAATTTTCGCGATCGCTTCGTTGATGTAGTCTTGGACGGTCGAGCCGTTGTCCATCGTTTGTCCGAGCGCTTCATCGAGCGAAGCCGGTTTTTGTTTCAGCAAGTGGGCGGCCAACGTTTTTACAAGCGCTTGAAACTCTTCGTTTTTGGCGACGAAGTCCGTTTCCGAGTTCACTTCCAAAATGACGGCGGTGTTGCCTTCCACAGCGATGTAGGCGACCCCTTCGGCCGCGATGCGATCCGCTTTTTTCGCCGCTTTGGCAATTCCTTTTTCGCGCAGCCAGTCGATCGCTTTCTCCATGTCACCGTTCGTTTCGGTGAGCGCTTTTTTGCAGTCCATCATGCCTGCGCCCGTTTTTTCGCGCAGCTCTTTGACCATTTGTGCTGTAATCGCCATAAAAAATCCTCCTTCGCTTTGTTGCGTATATGTATCGATGCCGGCAGCGGATGCCTGTTTTGCCCTTATTCGTTAGTATAGCCAAAAGTTGCTCGTTTCTGTCTCAAAAAAAGGTGATAAAAGGCTTTCCCTCTTATCACCTTTCGTGAGCGCCATTACTCCGCTGCGACGGCCGCCTCTTCGCCCTGTTTCGCTTCCAAGACAGCGTCGGCGATTTTCGAAGTCAACAGCTTGACCGCGCGGATGGCATCATCGTTGGCCGGGATGACGTAGTCGATTTCATCCGGATCGCAGTTCGTGTCGACGATGCCGATGATCGGAATGTTCAACTTGCGCGCTTCCGCCACCGCGATCCGCTCTTTGCGCGGGTCGATGACGAACAGCGCATCCGGCAGCTCTTTCATGTCTTTGATGCCGCCCAAAAATTTCTCGAGCCGCTCTTTTTCTTTTTTCAAGCCGATGACTTCTTTTTTCGGCAGAACGTCAAATACGCCGTCTTCTTCCATTTTTTCAATTTCGCGCAGCCGCTTGATCCGTTTTTGAATCGTCGCGAAGTTCGTCAGCGTGCCGCCGAGCCAGCGCTGATTGACATAAAACATGCCGCAGCGCTCCGCTTCTTCCTTGACGGATTCTTGCGCTTGTTTTTTCGTGCCGACGAACAAAATTTTGCCGCCGTTCGCTGCCAAGTCGCGGACGAAGTGATACGCTTCCTCGACTTTTTTCACCGTTTTTTGCAAGTCGATGATGTAAATGCCGTTGCGCTCCGTAAAAATGTATTTTTTCATTTTCGGGTTCCAACGGCGCGTCTGATGTCCAAAGTGGACGCCAGCTTCGAGCAATTGCTTCATGGAAATAACCGACATGAGTAATCCTCCTGTTTCCTTGATGGTTTTCGTTCCTCCGCCTGCCTCATCCCCCAGCAAGACTGGCTGCACCAGCACCGTTGCTGGAATCATCAGGCGTGTGTATTCACACCATGTAAAAATATATCATATTTATCGGGCGCAAATCAAGCAATGATTCGCTCATTGGCTCGTTTTTCTCGCGAATTTCAGCAGCAACTCCACTTCTGTCTTCCCTTTGCCAAGCTGTTTGGCGAGCTCTTCGACCGTCGCTCCTTGTTCATAGCGACGGAGAACGAGCTCGGCGGACTGAGCCAACGGGGACAAATCAAGCACATCTTCGATGGCGTCGATCGGCAGGAAATCACTTGGTGCCTCACGTTCTTCCTGCTCTTGAGCCTCGTTCGTTGGGGCGCCCGCCTGCATCGGTTGACGTTCCGTTTCGCCATCCGTCACAGCGGATGCCAAACGATTCCCTCGAGCGGTTCGCCCAAGTTCCGCGCCGCGTTCACCGTTCCTTGGCAGCGCTGCGCCTTCTTCGGTCCGCTTCGCCGGTTGGCCATGCTGCTGCGCGCTCATCGCAGCGGGCGGCTCCTCTTCAGCGAGCAGGCCGGTCGGGGGCGGCACCGGGCCCGCCGCCGACGCCTCCTTGTTGTTCAGCAAGCGGTCGAGTTCGGCCAAAAAACGGTCGTTTTCTTCTTTCCAGAGAGCGAGCTGCGCCGCCATCGCCTCTTCAAGCTCCGCAGCGCGCGCTTCGGCCTCTTTAAGCCGCGATAACCGCAGAAAAAGCAACACAATCAACAAAAAAGAAAAGAGATGCAACAGCAGACTAATGACAAGCCAAAACGCTTCCATGATGGTCACTATCCTTTAAGATCGATCGTTTTTCCTTTATACGGATGACTTCCGAACCGCGACGCCTCCCACCGAGCCCGGTCGTTCGTCCGCTTGTCGGTCACCCGGCGGCGCGCCTGTTCCCTCTGTTTTTCGGCTGCGGCCGCCAATTGCGCCTGCACCGTATACGGATGCTGCGCCGCGGCGGTCTGCATGTTTCCAGCTTCGGGCGCTTTCGGCATCACGCTTTGCAGCGCCGGCAGTTGAACGTCCATCTTCCCGCTCCCTTTCCATCACCGCTGTATATCGAAAAAGCGGCGCAATTTCCACAACGCTTTGGCATGAATTTGGGAAATTCTTGATGTGGACAAGCGTAGAAGATTCCCGATTTCCGTAAACGTCAACTCCTCTTTGTAAAACAAACTGATGACAAGCTGCTCCTTTTCATTCAGCTGTTTGATGCCCTCGGCCAGCTTTTCCACCAGCTCCTGCTTGACGACCTGTTCTTCCGGCAGCACGGCACGATCATCCCGGATCGAAAACGCTTCGTCCTCGTCTTCAGCCGCCGTCTGGCCGAGCGGCAGCCAATGAGAAAACAGCGTCTCGCCGGCCGCCGCCTGCACTTCATCCTCCGTCATGCCAAGCTCGGCGGCGATTTCCTTTGCCGTCACCGACCGCATATGTTGCTGCACGAGCCGCTCCGCTGTTTCTTCGATTTTTTTTGCTTTGTCGCGCACGCTCCGCGGCAGCCAGTCTTGCTTGCGCAAACCGTCCAAGATGGCGCCGCGGATGCGAAACGAGGCATACGTGTCAAACTTGAGATCGCGCGATGGGTCAAACTTTTCAAGCGCATCGTACAAACCGACAAGCCCCAAGCTGACAAGCTCCTCTTTGGGCACGGAGCTCGGCAGCGTGGCGGCAAGCCGCTGCACGTGGTAGGAAACGAGCGGCATATAGCGCACCACAAGTTCCTCGGCCGCATGACGGTCGCGGCGGTTGACCCAGTCATCCCAATATTTCCGCTCTTCACCTTTTAGCGCGCTCCCCATCATTCTCCCCCTCGTCTTGCACAACGGCGTTATATTTCCTTGAGTTCCTGGCTAGCCGTGCGAATGGACAGCACGCCTGTTTGCGGATGAAACTCAATCGTCCGGCCGTTATGGCCGCCGACGTCTTCGGCGACAACCGGAATATGAAACCGTTCGAGCTGTTTTTTGACTTCTTCGACATTGCGGGCGCCAATGCGCATCATATCTCCGCCGGCCGCAGAAAACGAAAACATTTGCGCTCCGCCGGCCAGCTTCGCTCTTAACATTCCCTTCCGGCCCCCGGAGGCAACGACGAGCCGAATGAGCGCTTCCACCGCCGTGTCGGCGTACTTGGCAACGTTGATGTCCCCGCCGCGCGCCATCGAGGAATGCGGCAGCATCACGTGCGCCATGCCGGCCACCGCTTTGCCGATGTCATAAATGACCACGCCGACGCACGATCCAAGGCCGCATGTACGAATGACGTTCGGCGCTTTGACGACCTCCATTTCACCGATGCCGATTTTCACAGCCTGCACAATGCTCATCCGCCGCTCACACCTAACGCACGAAAGATGGTGGAAAACGATTCTGGATCAGGAAGGAGAAAGAAATGGCCGTCAATGCTTTCATTGGGCCGCCGTTCATCGTAAATGGCCGTATCGATCAAAATGGCGTAATCACCGGCGCGCGACAGCTCCAGCAGACCGAACGACAATACCGCTCCGAGCATATCGATCGCCAGCGCCGGCACCGAAGGATGGAGCGCAAGCTGTGTAAAATCAGCAAGCGCCGACAAATACGAGCCGGCTAAAATGTTTCCGAGCTCTTGGAGCGCCGAACATCCAAGCTCATCGGCCCCGTCCTGAAACGAAAACGAATCGTCGCCGATCATGCGCCGCACAAACCGCTCCGCCTGCTCCGGCGGCAGCACGAAGAACATGTTCCCCGGCGCATCCCCTTCGATCCGCAAATAGACGCACGCCACCACTTGCTCCGGCCCGCCGATCAGCTCCATCATTTCAGCGAACGTCGCGATTTGGACGCGCGGCACCGACATCTCGATTTTTTTGTTCAATAGAAGCGACAAGGCTGTGGCGGCGTTGCCAGCGCCTATATTGCCGATTTCGCGTAAAATATCGATATGTGTTCCTGTCAAGCTGCGGACATCATCCAACCGTCAACGCCCCTCTCCCGAGTTTATCGCTCAAGCACCTTCGCCAAGTCAAGCAAGATGAGAAGTCGATTTCCAATTTTGGCCACTCCAGAAACGTAGCTCGCCTCCACAGCGCCGACCGCTTCGGGCGGCGGCTCGATGCTCGAGGCCGGGACATCGAGAACGTCGTTCGCCGCATCGACGATGAACCCGACTTCCACATCGTCAAGGGCGGCAATCATGATTCGCGTCTGCTCGCTGTACGGTTCAGGGGCGAAGCCGAACCGTTCGCGCAAATCAATGATCGGCGTCACGACGCCGCGCAAGTTAATGACCCCTTTGACATACTGGGGCGTGCCCGGCACGCGCGTGATCGGCTGCATTTTCTCGATCGAGCGCACGTATTGCACCGGGAGGGCATACTCCTCATCCTTTAAGCGAAAAGCAATCACTTTCCAGTCCGTCTGTACGCTGGCCGTCATCCCATCTTCCCCCTTTATTCCACAGACTGCTCAAACAAACGGCGTCCAAGCGCTTGGCGTTTGCTCTTTACGCCGCTTTATTTCACAAGCGCGTTGCAATCGATGATGAGCGCCACTCGGCCGTCGCCCAAAATCGTCGCCCCCGAGATGGCGAACACCGACGATAAATAGTTTCCGAGCGATTTCAATACGACTTCCTGCTGCCCGATAAACGAATCCACGGCTAGGGCCGCCAGTTTTTCTCCTTTGCGGACAATGACCGCCGCCACCGCCTCACCGTCATCGGAGGCGCGCGGGACGTCAAACACCTCTTTCAGCCGGACGAGCGGGACGATTTTGCCGCGAAAATCAATGACCGGTTGATTATGGGTGGAGAAAATCTCTTCTTTTTTCACGAGCGCCGTTTCGATGATCGAAGACAGCGGAATGGCATACGTTTCCTCGGCGATTTGGACGAGCAGCACCGAAATAATCGACAGCGTCAGCGGCAGCTGAATCGAAAACAGCGACCCTTTTCCCGGCTCTGAATCGACGGTGACGGCGCCTCCGAGCGATTCGATCGTGCTTTTGACGACATCGAGCCCGACGCCGCGCCCCGAAATATCGGAAACTTGCTCCGCCGTGGAGAAGCCCGGGGCGAAAATCAACCCGTAAATTTGCTGGTCGGTGAGCTGGGCCGCCGCTTCCGGCGAAACGATGCCGCGTTTGATCGCTTTTTGCAGCACTTTCTCCCGGGAAATACCGGCGCCATCATCCTCGATTTCAATGAAAACGTGGTTGCCGCTATGGTAGGCGCGCAATTGAACGAGCCCTTCCTCCGGCTTCCCGTGCGCCATCCGAACATCGGGCGCTTCAATGCCGTGATCGAGCGCATTGCGAATCAAATGAACAAGCGGATCACCGATTTCATCAATGACGGTCCGATCGAGCTCGGTCTCTGCGCCAATGACCTCAAGCCGCACCTTTTTGCCAAGGTCGCGGGCGAGTTGGCGCACCATGCGCGGAAAGCGATTGAACACGGTTTCGACCGGCACCATGCGCATGTTTAAAATGATCGTTTGCAAATCGCTCGAAATGCGGGACATGCGTTCCACCGTCTCCGTCAATTCGGCGTGATTCAAATCGCGGGAAATTTGCTCAAGCCGACCGCGGTCCACTACCAATTCTTCGAACAAATTCATCAGCCGGTCAAGCCGTTCAATGTTGACGCGAATCGTTTTCGCCGCCTGCTTCGCCGGCGTTTTTTCCGGCGCTTCCGCTTCGGCTTGCGCGGCCGCCTGTTCCGCCACGGCTACGCCAAGCGGCTCCGGCGCCGCTTTCTCTCCCGCCGCTTCCGTCCGCTCTCCGACCGCCGCCGCCGCAATCTCCACTTGCTCAACTTCGGAAATGCTCATCAACTGCTTTTGCAGCTCATCAGCCGGCACTTTCGACACAACCGTGACAAGAAACTCTTGATCAAATTGCTCTTCTTCAAGCAAGTCGACGGAAGGCGTCGATTTGACAATTTCTCCGGCTTCATTCAGGCGCTCAAACACCATATAGACGCGCGCTGCTTTCAGCAAGCAGTCTTGGCGAAGCCGAACGCGAATTTCATAGACAGAAAATCCTTGTTCCTGCGCCTGCTGGAGAACGTGATACTCAAACTCCCCGTAGGCATGCTCCGAAGACGGGGCCACGCCGCCGGTCGGTCCCTCCGGCGTCTCCCCTCGCTCGATTTGGCGCAACCGGCGGACCGTCTCGCTCACATCACGCTTCCCGTCGCCCCCCTCAGCAATGGAAACGATCATCGCTTCTAAATGGTCGACCGCCTCAAAAATCACATCGAGCAGCTCCGGCGTCACCGAAAACCGGTGATTGCGGAGGCCGTCCAACACGTTCTCCATTTGGTGCGTCAAATTGGCCAAATCCTCAAACCCCATCGTCGCGGACATGCCTTTTAGCGTGTGGGCAGCGCGGAAAATTTCGTTCACAATGGCGACATCATCCGGGCTCTTTTCCAGTTCGAGCAGCCGTTCGTTGATCGTTTGCAAATGATCCTTGCTTTCGTCAATGAAAAGATCTAAATATTGACTCATATCCATGCCGTGTTCCCCCTCATTCCCCGATCGATTGAACGATGGCGGCGGCGATATCGGCAAGCGGGGCGATGACATCGATGACGCCGGCTTCGATCGCCGCTCGCGGCATCCCGTACACGACCGCCGTCTCACGCGCTTCGGCAATCGCCTTGACATTGCCGCTTTCTTTCAGCTTTTTCAGCCCTGCCGTCCCATCCGTCCCCATTCCCGTCATGACCACCGCCACTTTGCGGACGTCGTCAATGGCGGCAAGCGATTCAAACAATACGTCAACGGCCGGACGATGGCCGGCGCGCGGCGGCGACTCGTCCAAGCGAGCTTGGAGCGCGCCGTTTTCCTTACAAACGACGAGATGGACACCGGCCGGAGCGATATAAGCGGTGCCGTTTTGCAGCCGTTCCCCCTCCTCCGCTTCTTTCACCGTCATGGTTGCAAGCGCGTCGAGCCGGTCCGCCAACGATTTCGTAAATCCTTTTGGCATATGTTGGACGACGAGAACCGGGGCCGCTAAATCCGGCGGCAGATGCGTCAGCACCACCTCAAGAGCGCGCGGCCCGCCTGTCGAGGTGCCGATGGCCACAACCGCCTTCTGCGCCCCCGCCGTTTGAGCGGAGAAACGGTGCCGCACCGGGACGCGGCGTTGGGCGACAAGGGCGTGGATATTCACTTCGCTTGCATGGAGCACTTTTCGTATCAGCTCTTCTTTGATCTTGTACAAATCAAGGGAAATCGGCCCAGAAGGCTTGGCGATCACATCAACCGCCCCATGCTGCATGGCGGCGATGGCCGCCGCCGCGCCTTCGGTCGTCATGCTCGACACCATCACAACCGGCAACGGACGGTCGCGCATGATCTGCTGTAACGTGTCGAGCCCGTTCATGACCGGCATTTCAACATCTAACGTCACGACATCAGGAGAAAGGGAAGCGATTTTGGCGAGCGCCTCCTGGCCGTTGCGAGCCGTTCCAACAACTTCAAGCCGCGGATGTTCGGACAAAAAATCGCTGATGCATTTACGCATAAACGCGGAGTCGTCGACGACAAGCACCTTGATTGTTTTCATCGTTTCTCTACCTTTCTAGCAAAAGTTGGCGCAGCTTCGCAAAAAAGCGGGAAGCCCGCCCAGCCGGTTCCTCCTCCCTTTTTCCGCCCGGCGCATAGCGGTGCGCCATCTGACGCACGGCCCGGCTGGCCTTCGCTTCCGGTTCGAGCAGCAAAAACGGCGTCTGGCTGGCGACGGCGCGGGCAACCGCCCGGTCTTCGGGAACGATGCCGAGCAAGGAAATGTCTTTATTGAAAAAGCGGTCGGCAGCGTGCTTCAGCCGTCCGAACACCTCGTGCCCTTCCCACTCCTTAGCGGCGCGGTTGACGATGACGGAAAACGGCGCTTGGCAGCTGGATCCGTGCATATATTTCATCATGGCGTACGCATCCGTCATGGCTGTCGGCTCCGGCGTGGTGACAACGAACACCTCATCGACCGAGCGCAAAAAATACAGCTGTTCTTTGGAAGCGCCCGCTCCCATATCAAACAGAAGATAATCGTACGAGGAGGCGACGGTTTGCAGTTCGACCAAAAACTCATCGATGCCGGCAGCGTCAATGGAAAGCCACTGCATCGCCCCCGTCCCCCCGGCGATATACGAAAGCTGCTCCGGGCCGCTTTTCACCAGCTCCGCGAGCGGCATCCGCTCGGAAACCCAATCGGCGAGCGTCAGCGAAGGCGATTGGCCGAGCAAAATATCAATATTGCCCATCCCGATGTCCATGTCCAATAGCAGCACGCGTGCGCCCAGCTGAGAAAGCGACAGCGAAAAATTGAGAGACACGTTCGATTTGCCAACCCCGCCTTTTCCGCTCGTGACAGCGATCGTCCGCGGCTCTGGCGCCCATTGTCGGCGGCGCAGCCCGCGGCGAAGCGGCTCCGCTTGATCGCTCATGCGCCCTCCGCTCCCAACAACAAATGAACAAGCCGCTCAGCGGACGCGTCCACCATGTCGTCCGGGACGTTTTGCCCATTCGTAAAATAGGCGGCACCAAGGCGGCTGTCGAGCAGCACGTTGACGATCGCGCCAAACGAATCGGTTTCATCGAGCTTCGTCACAATCAACCGGTCAATGGGAAGGCGGGAAAAGCGGCTGTAAATCGCCTTCATGTCTTCATACTTGCCGGTGGCGGCGAACACGAGAAGCGTTTCCGTTTCACTGTCGAATTCCAGCGTTTGCTGCAGCTCATCGATATATTGCGGATCGCGGAAGTTGCGGCCAGCCGTATCGACAAACACAAGATCGCAATGGGCCAGTTTTCGTTTCGCCTCCCGAAACTCTTCGCCGTTATAACATACTGCCAACGGGGCGTCCAAAATATGCGCATACGTTTTCAGCTGGTCAATGGCGGCGATGCGATACGTATCGGTCGTGATAAACCCAACCGTTTTTCCTTGTTCCAGCACAGCGCGCCCCGCGATTTTGGCGAGCGTTGTCGTTTTTCCCACCCCGGTCGGGCCGAGCAAAATCCAATACTTTTTCGCTTGCGCCGCTCCGGCAAACGGAAGCGAAGACAATAAGCTGCGCACCGCCTCTTTCGCCCACCCGGCGGCCGCCGCGGACGAACGCCCGCTTGGATTGGCATACCACCGTTCCAGCAAGCGCTCCATCACTTCGCGAATGTAGCTATCGGCCAGCCCTTGGTCGATCAGGCGCTGTTCAATGGCCGCAAGCGGCGGCGGGTAAGCCGGCGCAAGCCGCCGTTCACTCAGCTGACCGATGAACCGTCTCAGTTCCTCGAGCTCATCGGCAAACGATCGGTCCTCTTTTTCCGGCGCGGTCGCCGGCGGCCGCTCGAACAAGGCCGTCTCCAGCTGGCGCCGCGGCAGCGGATCCGGATCAACGCCGGCCAGCACTTCCACCTTTTTTTTGGCGAACAACCCGAACAAACCGCCCGTTTGGATCTCTTTTGACCGCAAAATGACCGCGTCGCGTCCCAGCTCAGCGCGCACTTGTTTCATCGCTTCGTTCATGGACGGGGCGATAAACTTTTTCACTTTCATTCCACTTCCACCATCCCTACGCTTTGGACTTCAACGTCCGCTTCCAGTTCGTTGTATGACAGCACCGGAACAGCCGGAAAAGTGCGTTCGGTCAGCTGGCGGACGTACATGCGCACCGCGGGGGAGCAAAGCAATATCGGCGTTTGTCCGGAAAACGGATAGCGGTCGAGCGCGCGGGCGACCGCGTCCACCACCGCCTGCATCCGGGCTGGATCGAGCGCCAAATAGCGACCATGCTCCGTTTGCTGCACGGCGTCGGCAATCATCTTTTCCACTTTTCCGGACAGCGTGATGACGCGCAGCGGTTCACCCGGCACGGCATACTGTTTCGTAATTTGCCGCGCGAGCGCTTGGCGGGCATATTCCGCCAACAAATCGGCATCGGTCGTCAAGCGGGCAAAATCGGCGAGCGCCTCAAAAATGAGCGGCAAATTGCGAATCGATACCTTCTCTTTTACCAGCTTGGCCAGCACTTTTTGAATATCGCCCACCGACAGCGGATTCGGCGTCACCTCATCGACAAGCACCGGATGCGACTCTTTCAAATGATCGATCAGCTGTTTTGTCTCTTGGCGCCCAAGCAGTTCGTGGGCATGAGCTTTCAGCACTTCCGTCAAATGCGTGGAGACGACCGACGGCGGATCGACGACCGTGTAGCCGAGCATCTCCGCTTGGTCTTTGACCGCCTCGGAAATCCATTTGGCAGGGAGACCGAACGCCGGCTCGACCGTTTCAATGCCATCGACGGAATCGTCATCAACACCGGGGCTCATCGCCAAATAATGATCCAGCAGCAGCTCGCCGCGCGCCACCTCCTCTCCTTTTACTTTGATTCGATACTCATTCGGCTGAAGCTGAATGTTGTCGCGAATGCGCACAACCGGAATGACGATGCCGAGCTCAAGCGCGAGCTGACGGCGGATCATGACGATCCGGTCAAGCAGATCGCCGCCTTGATTGGCATCGGCAAGCGGAATAAGCGCATAGCCGAACTCAAATTCGATCGGGTCAACGTGCAGCAGCTGAACGACGCTTTCCGGACTTTTCAATTCGTCGGCAGCGGCCGCCTCCTCTTCAGGCGGCACAGCCAGCGCCTCACTCTCCTTTTGCTGCTCCATAAACCGATAGCCGCCCAACGCCAACAGACCGGCCACCGACATCGTCAAGACGTCGTTGATGGGCGTAAACAAACCGAGCAGAAAAATCGTTCCCGCCGTCACATACAGCATTTTCGGAAAAGCGAACAGCTGGCGCATAATATCGCCGCTTAAATTGCTGTCTGACGCCGCCCGGGTGACGATGATGCCGGTGGCGGTCGAAATGAGCAGGGCCGGAATTTGGCTCACAATGCCGTCGCCGACCGTCAAAAGCGTATAACGCTTTGCCGCCTCGGCCATCTCCATCCCTTGCTCGACAACGCCAATCACCATGCCAAACAGCATGTTAATGACGACGATAATGATGCCGGCGATGGCATCCCCTTTGACAAATTTGCTTGCTCCGTCCATCGCCCCGTAAAAATCGGCCTCGCGCGCGACTTTTTCCCGCCGCCTGCGCGCCTCTTGCTCCGAGATCATGCCGGCGTTTAAATCAGCGTCAATGCTCATCTGCTTGCCCGGCAAGGCGTCGAGCGTGAAGCGGGCCGCCACTTCAGAGACGCGCTCCGCCCCTTTCGTGATGACGATAAACTGAATAATGACCAAAATCAAAAACACGACAAATCCAACGACGACATCGCCGCCGACGACAAACGTCCCGAACGTCTCGACGACGCCGCCCGCCTTCCCTGTGCTTAAAATCGAACGCGTCGTCGACACGTTCAGCCCTAACCGAAACAACGTCAACACGAGCAGCAAGGACGGGAAGACGGAAAACTCCAACGGCTCTTTCGTGTTCATCGCCGTCAGCAGCACAAGCAAAGCAAGAGAAATATTGATGATGATCAATACGCTCAACAGCCACGTCGGCAGCGGGATGACGAGCATGGCGACGATGAGCACGACAAGAAATAACACCGACAAGTCTTTGATTTGCGCTTGCATTCCCTTCTCTCCCTGATGCTACATTCGCTTCAGCCGATAGACGTATGCCAAAATTTCCGCCACTGCCTGAAAAAACGCCTCCGGAATCATGTCGCCGACTTCCGTCTGGCGGTAGAGCGCCTGCGCCAGCGGACGATTCTCCACGGTCACCACGCCGTGGGCTTTCGCCACTTCCTTGATTTTCAGCGCCATATAGTCCGCTCCTTTCGCTACGACGACCGGCGCTTCCATCTTGCCATCTTCATACCGGAGGGCAACGGCGTAATGCGTCGGGTTGGTGATGACGACATCTGCTTTGGGCACTTCCTGCATCATCCGCCGCATCGCCATTTCGCGCTGCTTTTGCTTGATGCGCGATTTGATGAGCGGGTCGCCTTCCGTCTTTTTATACTCGTCTTTGATGTCTTGCTTGGACATGCGAATGTTTTTTTCAAATTCAAATCGTTGGTACAAGTAATCAAACAATGACAAAAACAAGAGCGCCACAGCGGCATACAACCCCATTTTCACGGTCAAGCTGCCGATTTCGGCAAGCGCGCCGGCGACCGGCTGCGCCACAAGCGCCAACAGCTTGCTTTTTTCCGCCAACAGCACGGCGAACACGACGGCGCCGATCACGCCCGCCTTTAATACCGACTTTACCATCTCCACGACCGCGCGCAACGAAACGAGCCGCTTCACCCCTTGCACCGGGTTGAGCCGATTCCAGTCCATTTTCAGCGGTTCGACGGTAAAAAGGGCGCCGACTTGCAAAAAGTTGGCAAGCCAGGCGGCAAACACCGCCGCGGCAAAGATGGGCGCCAACAGCAAGGCCCCGTGGCGAAGCCAGTCAAGAAACAGAAGGTGAAGCGAATCGATCGTCAGCGGTGTCGTGGCGTAATCGGTCAACGCGCGGGCAAACAGGCGAAGCAACCCGTCGCGCTCGTATCCTCCGGCTAGGAACAGGGCGAGAAGCGCGCCGAGCAGCACAGCGGCCGCAACTAAATCGGCGCTTTTGGCCACCTGACCTTTGTCGCGCACTTCCTGCCGTTTACGCGGCGTCGCTTTTTCTGTTTTTTCACCAGCAAAAAACTGCAAATCAAGCCGCCATTCGCCCATCTTATGAGCCCCCCAACAGCTGCATGAAGCCGCGCAGCGAAGAAAACATGAGCTGGAACAGTCCGCGCGCAGAAAGCAGCATCGTGCCGATCGCCGCCGTCAACAGCAAAAACGCCGCCGCTGTCTTGACAGAAAAACCGACAGCAAAAATGTTCATTTGCGGCACCGCGCGGGCGACTAAGCCAAGCGCCACATCGACCAAAAAGAGCGAACCGACGAGCGGGGCAGCCATTTGCAGCGCGGCGGCGAACATCGCCGCGAACAAGCGCACCATATAGTCCGCTGCCCGTCCATCGGCCACGTGCGGCCACTGATCAAGCGGCAGCCAGTGGTAGCTGGAAAAGAGGCCGTCAAGCAACAAATGGTGGCCGTCGAGCGAAAGCAACAAGAGCAATGCCAACGAATGAAGGTATTGGCCGAGCAGCGGGCTTTGCGCCCCCGTTTGCGGATCGATCACATTGGCGATGGCAAACCCGATTTGAAAATCGATCAGCCCGCCGGCGATTTGCACCGCGGCCATGATGATCGCCGCCAGCAGCCCGAGCCCTAAGCCGATGAGCGCCTCTTTCAAGACGAGCAACACGTAAACGCCGTCAAGCGCCACCGGTGATTTGGGCAGCGCCCAAAAAACGAGCCAGCTGAAAAAAAACGCCAAGCCGATTTTGTAAGCAGTCGGCACCGCCCGGTACGAAAAGAGCGGCAGCGCCGCAAAGAACGAAGCGGTGCGCACAAAGACGAGCAAAAACGCCGGAAAATAAGTCCATAGTTGTTCCATTGCCGATCAGCCTATAAATGAAGCAAGATTGTTCAAAATATCGTGCGCATACGACACCATTTTCGAGAGCATCCACGGGCCAAAAAACACAAACCCAAGCAAAACGGCGACAATTTTCGGCACAAAGGCGAGCGTCTGCTCCTGGATTTGCGTCGCGGCCTGAAACACGCTGACGACAAGCCCGATGACAAGCGACAACAGCAACAGCGGCCCGCAGACGACCAACGTCATATAAATCCCTTGTTCAGCAAGGCGAATGATCAAATCCGCACTCATCCACGCCACCCAATTCTTTTATTGAAAACTTTGCAGCAATGATTTGATGACTAAATGCCATCCATCGACGAGAACAAACAATAAAATTTTAAACGGCAGCGAAATCATCACCGGCGGCAGCATCATCATCCCCATCGACATGAGGACGCTCGCGACAATCATATCGATGACGAGAAACGGAATGAAAAGCATAAATCCCATTTGAAACGCCGTCTTCAATTCGCTGATCGCAAACGCCGGCACAAGCGCAGACAAAGGAATGTCGCGGACCGTTTTCGGCTGCTTGGCGCCACTGTAAGACAAAAACAGCGCCAAATCTTTCTGCCTTGTATGCTCGCTCATAAATTGCTTCAGCGGAACGGCGGCCCGCTCGTACGCCTCATCCAAGTTGATTTGGTCATTGAACAGCGGCTGTAGCGCCTGGTCGTTGATTTCTTTCCATGTCGGCGCCATAATGAAAAAGGTTAAAAACAAGGCGAGCCCGACGAGCACTTGGTTCGGCGGCATTTGTTGCGTCCCGAGCGCCGTGCGCACGAACGACAGCACAATGACGATGCGCGTAAAACAAGTCATCATGATTAAAATGCCGGGAGCAATCGACAAAACCGTTAGCAACAGCAGCAGCTTCACCGATGTCGAGACGTGTTCGGGAGCCATCGACTGAAACATATGGACGAATTCATTCATCGCCGCCCGTCCCTTTCTCTTTCACGCGCTTGAGCCATTCGTTCCGCTTTTCAGCCATTCGCTTCATCTCCTCAGTCAACAGCGCCGAAAACGGCCGGGAGGAGTTGGTTTCCCCCTTCATTTTGGCCATCCACTGTTCGCGAAGGCGGACGCCAAACCGGCCAAATTCCGTCATTCGTTCCACCCGATTGCGGTGTTGAGCCAGCAGCTCGCTGATTTCCTCCTCATCCTCGATCTCTCGAAGCAGTTGAATGGAGTCGGCAACGCCGATGACAAGCAACCGGCGCCCAACTTTCACCAACTGAACGGAACGGTTCGCCCCGACGCTCGTTCCGCCCAGATGCTCGATGACACCTTTGGAGTTCGACAACAACTGCTGGCGGCGGCCAAGCCATTTCAAGAGCGCATAAAGAAGCAGGAGAACAAAAGCGGTCGCTCCGATCAAACGGAGCACATCGGAGGCGGAAACGGCATCCGCTGCGGGAGCGGGCGCTGTCTCCGATCCGCGAGCCGGAACGTCCGGTCCGCACGCGTCCGGATGCTTGAGACAATCAGCGACCGTCGGATTTTGCGCGGCCGCTGCCGGCATTCCGCCAAGCACGATCGCCGCCGCCATCACGACAGCCGTCCACCACTTCATGGGCACGATGTTCACCGTTGGCCGCCTACCCAATCGTTTTGTTGATCGCTTCAATGACGCGGTCAGCTTGGAACGGCTTGACGACGAAATCTTTCGCTCCGGCTTGAATGGCGTCAATGACCATCGCTTGCTGCCCCATTGCGGAGCACATAATGACTTTGGCGTTGCTGTCGATTTTTTTGATCTCTTTGAGCGCGGCGATCCCGTCCATCTCCGGCATCGTAATGTCCATCGTCACGATGTCAGGGCGCGTCTCTTTGTACTTTTCGACCGCCTGCCGCCCGTCAGCTGCTTCCGCGACCACCTCGTGGCCGTTTTTCGTCAAAATGTCTTTGATCATCATACGCATAAACGCTGCATCATCAACGACAAGCACTCTTGCCATGATTCCTACCTCCTGCATGCCTGTTATTTTAGCCGTTTTAACCGATCGCTTTGGCTCATAATATCGGTGATGCGCACCCCAAAGTTTTCGTCGATGACGACGACTTCGCCTTTGGCAATCAGCTTATTGTTGACAAAAATATCAACCGGCTCCCCGGCCAGTTTGTCCAATTCAATAATGGACCCCGTTGACAGCTGCAAAATCTCTTGCACGGAACGTTTCGTCCGCCCGAGCTCCACCGTCACTTGCAGCGGAACATCAAACAGCAGTTCCAAATTGCGCGTCTCAGCAGCCGCTAACGATGGAGCGTCAAATTCAGCAAAATCGGCGGTTTGGACAGGCCGAACGTCCGCTTCCTTCACGCGCTCGGCCGAAGCTTGTCCCGGTCGGCCGGCGGGCTGGGAAACCATCGCTCCCCCCACATTCGCCGGTGTCGGACTAGGATCGGGCCCATCAGCGGGCATGGCGCGCGCGTGCGCCGGCTCCGTCCGCTCTTCCACATCTTTCGGCTCGGAAGGAGGCCCAAGCAACAAGCCAACCAATTCCTTGGCGAAATCCACCGGCAACAGCTGCATAATGTTGGAGTCGATCAACTCACCGACCTTCAACCGGAAGGACACTTTAATGAAAAACTCCTCATCCGGCAAATACTCCAGTCCTTTTCCTTCGGACAAATCAAGAAGATGAAGCGTCGGCGGAGAAATGTCCACTCGCTTGCCAAAAACCGTCGACATCGATGTTGCTGCCGACCCCATCATTTGGTTCATCGCTTCTTGAACCGCGCTCAATTGAATCTCGCCAAGCTCATCATTCACCGCCGTTCCGTCGCCGCCCAACATTAAATCGGCGATCACCGCCGCATCATGCTGCTCGATGACGAGCAAATTCGTTCCCAGAAACCCGTCCGTGTAGTTGACTTGAATGGCGACATACGGATGGGGGAATTCATCGGCGATTTTCGACCGTTCAATTACGGACACGTTCGGCGTCGTAATTTCCACCTTTTGATTCAAGAGCATTGACAGCGCGGTGGCCGAACTGCCAAAGGAAATATTGCCTATTTCCCCAATAGCGTCCTGTTCCAGTGGAGAAAAGATGTCATGAAGCGCCGGGATCCCTTCACTGTTGCCCATTCCGCGCAACAACGCATCGATTTCATCTTGTGAAAGCATTCCATCATTCATCATGGCTGTCTCCGTCCCCCTCGCTCATCGCTAAAATTTGCACCGCCAGCTTTTTGTTCCGCTTGCCGGGCTGGCCGATAAATTTCGGGATATGGCCGATTTTGACGACCAGCGGTTCATGGATGGACTGCTCAAGTTGGATCACATCGCCGACCTCGAGCTGAAGAAATTCGTTGATCGTAATGGACGCGGTGCCGAGCTCGGCAATGATCGGCAGCTTGGCCGCACGGACGCGCTGTTCCAACTGTTTCGCTTCCTCGGGGGAACGATCCCTTGTTTGCGCCTGCATCCAATAATGCACCGACAGCCGCGGCATGATCGGCTCGAGCACGACGTGCGGAATGCAAACGTTCATCATGCCGCGCGCTTCACCAACTTGCGTGTTGAGCGAAATGACGACAACGGTGTCATTCGGCGCAATCATGCGCAAAAACTGCGGATTGACTTCAAAATCGACAAACAGCGGATCGACCTCAGCCACCGACTCCCACGCATCACGCCAGTGGACAAATGCTTTGTCAAACAAATTGGACATGATGCGCGTTTCGATCTCCGTCAGCTGATCCACTTTGTCCATGCCAACGCCGCGTCCGCCCATCACCCGATCCAACATGGCATAGGCGATATTCGGGTTGACTTCCAAAAGCACGTGGCCATTCAGCGGCGGCACCTCGAAGACGTTGATTACCGTCATCTTCGGAATGGAGCGGACGAACTCTTCGTATGGGATCTGATCGGCCGAAGCGACCGAAATTTGCACATACGTGCGCAGCTGGGCGGAAAAAAACGTTGTCAACAGGCGGGCGAAGTTTTCGTGAATGCGCGTCAAACTGCGAATCTGGTCTTTCGAAAACCGAAGCGCCCGCCGGAAGTCGTACGCTTTGACGCGCCGTCCTTCTTCTTCTTTTTTCAATTCTTCCGCGCTCATTTCCCCGGTGGAAAGCGCGGCCAACAGCGCGTCAATTTCGCTTTGTGACAATACTTCCCCGGCTGTCATCTCACCTTCCCCCCTTTAGTCGGCAGGCTATTGGAGGATAAAGGAAGTGATGTAGACATTCTCTACTTTCCCTTCCTGCATCAACCCATTGATGTCGCGCTTCAGCCGTTCTTTTAATGCCGCCATTCCTTCTTTTCCTTTAAAGTCGGCCGCTTTCATTTCCGCCAGTTGTTCAATGATCACATCCTTAATTTGAAAATCGCGCTTCTCCGCCTCTGCCCGCGCTTTGTCACTATCCGTTTGGATTTTAAATGCGATTTTAATATAGCGGCCATCGGCTAAATTCGTTGTCATCTCCGGAATGTCGATCGAGCTTTCCGCCAGTTCGTCAGCGCTCGGCGCCTCCTGCTCTTTGGCATTCCCCATCTTCGTCACCGCCATCAGCACCGCTGTGCCGGCCAAGGCGATGACCGCCAACAAAACAATCATCAGTTTCATTGCCTTATTCCCTTTCACTGTCCAATCCTCCTGCTCCCGATAAGCGAAACATGCCGATTTGCCGATAAAATTCGCTTGCGAGCGCCGTCACTTGCTCAACCGTTTCGCGGACGACGAATTTTTTACCGTTTGTCAACGTTACGGTCGTGTCGGGAAACGCTTCGACTTGTTCAATGTACAGCGCATTGAGCGTAAACCGTTTGCCGTTGAGCTTCGTCAATGAAATCATCGGCAAAAGCGGGCGAGAGAAAGCCGCTCACGCCCTACCTCCTATTCTATTTTTTCAAGTTCACGAGCTCTTGCAAAATTTCATCCGAGGTGGTAATGATGCGCGTGTTCGCTTGGAAACCGCGCTGGGCAACAATCATCTCCGTAAATTCTTCCGCTAAATCCACATTGGACATTTCCAGCGATCCGGAGACAATCGTTCCGGTTCCCCCCGTACCGGGCGTCCCTGTTGTCGGCTGGCCGGAGTTGGCTGTGTCACGGAACAAGTTGTTCCCTACTTTTTCTAATGCATCGTTATTAACGAATTTCGCCAATTGAATTTGTCCCGCTTGTTGTAATGCGCCGTTGGCATCAACATAGTTCACCATTCCATCCGAGCCAATGCTGATGTTTTTAGCGTCGGCAGGAATTTTGATCGTACGCCCTCCCGTCCCAAGCAGATATTGGCCATCCGCATTCACAATATAGCCTTGTGAATCAAGATAGAAGTTTCCTGCTCTCGTATACAGACGATTGTTTCCGGACGAATCGCCGATGACGAAAAATCCGTCGCCGGAAATGGCCAAATCAAGCACCCGACCCGTTGTTTGCAAGCTTCCTTGGGTATGAACGGTGTCAATGGCGGCCAGCTGGGCGCCAAGCCCCACCTGTTTTGGATTCGTTCCGCCGCGGCCAGCGCCTGGAGCGCTCGCCCCGGAGATCGTTTGACTCATTAAATCTTTAAAAATCGTTCTTCCTTTTTTAAAGCCGTATGTGTTGACATTGGCAATATTGTTTCCGATCACATCCAGTTTCGTCTGGAAATTGCGCATGGCACCAATGCCCGAATACATGGAACGAAGCATCGATTTCTCTCCCCTTTACGATGTTTGTTCGACTTTGATAACCTGATCGGCCGCGATCATCGCACCATTTTCAAGCCCTAAAACCACCTGTCCGTCCTTTTGTTGGACAGATTGAACAACCGCTTGTTTGACGTCGCTACCATCCAGCCAAGAAACCGTTTTGCCGATCCATTCACTATAGCGCAAAAGCATATCGCGGTGGCTCGTTTGCATCCATTGTTGCATTAAATTAGCAATATTCATCATTTGCTCGAGCGAAGAAAAATTCGCCATTTGTGAAATAAAATCTTTATCTTCCAGCGGATTGAGAGGATCTTGGTTTTGCAACTGGGCGAGCAAAATTTTTAAAAAATCGTCTTTCCCTAACATGCGATTTCCCGTTTTCGACTCCGGCTGAGCGGCGTTAGCCAGCCACAAATTCGAATCAATGGCGTTTGTTGTCATTTTTCATCCTCCTATTCATCCGCCTCCACCCCGTCTAATGCAAACGAGGAAGAAGGCGATGATTCCCGCTTTTGTTCCCGCCGCGATTCATTATGTTGGCGGCCGCCTTGACGCCCCTCGGACTGCGGCGGCAACGAAGAGCCCTCCCAATCGGTCCAAACCGTCCACTTTTCAACCGTGATCTGGCTCGCATCAAGCAGCTGGGTGAGCTGCGGCAGATGAGCGTGAAGCAACTCTTTCACCGCATCGTTGGCGACGAGCAGCTTAGCGGTCAGCTTCCCGCCCTCGTGCGTCATTTTCACCGTCACTGTGCCAAGATGCTCGGGATGAAGACGGATGACGAGCTGCGCCGCCCCGCCCGGGAGCCGCATCCAACGTCCCAGCCGCAAAGCGCGGGCGACTTGGTCAACAACAAAATCCGAATGTCCATTTTCCGCTTGGCTCGTCTGGCTGTCTGAACCGAGCGGCGGAGAGAACCAAGAAGTCGGATGGGCAGAAAATCCTGCCTGTCCATCCGTTCGCACTCCGTCCTCTCTGCGAAGCGAAAGCCGCTCGTGAGCAGAGACGGTAGGGCTGACATCAACGGGGAGAACCGAGCCGAGCGCTTGTTGTTCATGTTCTCCCGCCAGCGCCAAAGAAGATAGAGGGATGGATGTCATTTCAGCGTGCTGCTGAGCAACCCCTTGGTTCGCCTTATATGACCAAGCATAGGACGCTCCCTCTGCCGACAAACGGTTACTATCGCGGTTCGATGCCTGTTCGACGATCGCAGTCAAGCGCCCCCCTTCATACGCGGCCATTCTCCCCTCTCTCCCAAGCTCAAGCGCCCCGATGTCAATGGATGAACGTTGGCCTTTGCGATCAGGCTGAGAAGAAATGAGTTGCCCCTCTTTTGCGACAACCATTTGGTCATCTCCGGTTTGTAAACAACGGAACGCCGGAAAAATTCCGATCGTCGGGCCAGTAAAAAAGGAAAGCCACTCGAAACCGCCCTGTCCATCGGTTTGTTCCGCTTTGTTTTCAAGTTGTTCCACTTTGTTTTCAAGTTGTTCCGCTTTGTTTTCCGGCAAAGGGGGCCGCTCCGCCACCGCCGTTTCCACCGGGAAGGGTTCGGTCTGTTTATGTGCGAGCAATTGTGCGAATGCCCCGCTGGGCCCGGTTTCCTTTTTAAGCGGCGCCGGGGCGGACTGATCGCCCACGGCCTGCGGCGAACGGGCTGTCAACGTCACATTCATTGGGCCGCCTCCTCTCCCATCGTCAATTTGCTCAGCGAGGACAACAGCTTCGCTGCTTGTTTCGCCGGCATTTTGTCCAAAATCGCCGCCGCTTTGTCGCGGTCCATCTTGCTTAACACATCAAGCGCCTCGCTCTCGGAAAGCTCGGTTAAAACGGCCGCTGCCTGCTTGTCTGACATCGCGCCATACAGACTCGCGACATCGACGGAAGGAGACGCAGCCTCCGCAGCGGAAGCCGCCGGCTTGTCGGGTTCGGCGGCGGGGGCTGTCAACCGCGCCAGCTCTTTTTCTTTGGCCGCCAGTTCATTTTTGAGCTGGCGAATTTGGTTTTGCTGCTCGTCGATCGTTCGTTTTTGCCGTGCGATCGTTTCTTGTTGCTTGGCCATCGCCTCGCGGATCGTCTTCTCCTTTTTCTTCCAATCGGTCCATTCCGAAACAAACGGAACGTTCGTGACCCATTGCTTTGCCGTTTTCGCCGCGTCAACACCGGCGGCGTTCAAAATCAACAAAAGGAAGAAAGCAGCAAACACGCTTGGGATGATCACGACGAACAAGAGCCATTGCCAGCGGCTCGTCTGTTGTTCCTGTTCGATGTTGCTTCCCGCCATCTACAACTCTCCTTGGCGCGCAAACCGCTGGATGGCCATTTCATCAAAGAAGCGGCGCTCCGCCTCTTTTTCGAGCTGCTTGGCCCATTGTTGCGCGCGCTCATGCATTTTTTCATATTTTTTCGCCTCGATGTTCAGCTCGACCAAGCGCCGCTGCCGGCGTTGCATCTGCTCGCGCGCCTGCATGACGACGAGCTGATAATGATCGATCGTCCGTTCCATGTTGGCGAGATAGTACAGCATATGGCGGATGGCCCCGATGGGCAGGCCGGCTCGCAGCTGTTCGTCCCGGGCCGCTTCGCCTCGTTCTTTTTCCTTCAGCAGCCGGTACAGTGTTTCGGCCGCCTGTTCAAACTTGCGCACCGCCGCTTTGTATTCCCCAAGCGCTGCTTGCTTTTCTTTTTCCTTCATCGCCCATATTTTTTGCAACCGAAACGTCGTCATCACGTTTGTTCACCCTTTCCCCCGTGAAGATGGCGCACGTTTCCATCACCCGGCCGACACCAGACGGAACAGCGCCTCAATGCTTTCCACGCGAGTCGTTTTTTCGTCGATCTCTTGGCGGCAAAACGCCATAATGCGCGGGTAAAACTGAATCGCTTCATCAATTTCACGGGATGATCCGTGCTTGTACGCCCCAATTTGAATCAAGTCTTCCGAATCCATATAAGTGGACAGAAGGCGACGAAGCCGATTCGCTGCTTCGCGATGCTCGGCGCTGATGATGTGGGGCATGACGCGGCTGACGCTTTTCAGCACGTTAATCGCCGGATAGTGCCCTTTGTTGGCCAGCTGGCGCTCGAGCACAAGATGGCCGTCCAAAATGCCGCGCACCGCATCAGCGATCGGTTCATTCATGTCATCGCCGTCGACAAGCACCGTATAAAAGGCCGTGATCGTCCCGGACGCGTTTGTTCCGGCCCGTTCCAGCAGCTTGGGCAACAGGGCGAACACGGATGGCGTGTAGCCTTTTGTCGTCGGAGGCTCGCCGACGGCCAGCCCGATCTCCCGCTGCGCCATGGCGACGCGAGTGACCGAATCCATCATGAGCATCACATCGGCTCCTTGGTCGCGGAAATATTCGGCGATCGCTGTCGCCGTATAGGCCCCCTTCACGCGCATCAACGCCGGCTGATCGGACGTAGCGACGACGACAATCGAGCGAGCGAGGCCGTCCGGACCGAGATCGCGCTCCAAAAATTCACGCACTTCGCGGCCGCGCTCGCCGATCAGGGCAATGACGTTGACATCAGCCGATGTATGGCGGGCGATCATCCCCATCAAGGTGCTTTTGCCGACGCCGGAGCCGGCAAAAATTCCAACCCGTTGCCCTTTGCCGACGGAAAGCAAGCTATCGATCACGCGAACTCCGACTTCAAGCGGCTCGGCGATCGGCGGCCGGGTGAGCGGATTGGGTGGATCGCGCTCGACCGACACGGGCTTTACGCCTAAAGGCAGCGCGCTTCCGTCAAGCGGGTAGCCGAGCGGATCCAAAACCGTGCCGATCAGCGCCTCACCGACATGCACTTCGAGCGGTTTGCCAGCCGCTTCGACGAGACAGCCGGGGGCGATGTGCGTCATGGCGGAAAACGGCATGAGCAACACGTGCTGCTCATGAAAGCCGACGACTTCAGCGGGGATTTTGCGGCGGCCGCTCGCTTCATGAATGTAGCAAAGGTCGCCGATCGAACTTTCCGGTCCTTTCGATTCCGTCATTAATCCGATGACGCGTGATATTTTACCAAATCGTCGATACAAGTCAGCCACAGCCATTTCATCAAGAAGCGCCTGCCAGTTCAGGGGACGTTTCCTCCTTCAACCGCCGGAAAAGCGCCTCGCGCAGCCGTTCCAGCTGGGTATCGACGCTTGCATCAATGCGCCCGAACGGCGTTTCAACGAGGCAGCCGTATTCCGGCAGCGTATCATCGGGATAAATGAACAAATCGACGCGCTGCGGAAAAACGGATTTCAGCCGCTCTTGCTGTTCCGTCACCATTTCGTAGCAATGCGGATGAACGTAAACGGCCACTTCCGTCTGCCGCCGCACTTCTTGCAACGCTTGCAGAACAAGCGGTAAAAACGCGTTCCGATCGTTCTCAAGCGCGGCGCCAAGAATGCGTTCTGCCGCTTTTAGCGCCACTTCGAGCATCGTTTCCGCCGTCGCTTCGATGCGGGCGTAAAACTCACTGTTCGCCCGCTCCGCCGCGCGCCGCGCCTGTTCCACCCATTCGCGATGCTCGCTGAGCGCCGCCGCGTGCCCGGCTGCGTAGCCGTCTTCATACCCTTGGGCGCGCGCTTCTTGCATGAGCCGCTCTTTTTCAGCCTGCCATTGCTCTTGTTCGCGCGCGAGCTGTTCGCGCATCGCCTGGCAATATTGCTCAGTTTGTCGGCGAAGCTCGGCCGCTTCTTCCCTAGCGGCAACGACCGCTTCCATTTCCTCGGGCCTGCCGTCCATTTCCGAAAGACCGACGGCGAGCGGATGATGCACGGCGATGATTTTTTTGCCTGCGCGCGCCGCCACCGTTGGCGCTTTAATCACATTAGACAATGATATCATCTCCTCCCCCGCGGGCGATGACGATTTCACCGGCCTCTTCAAGGCGGCGAATGATGCCAACAATGCGCGACTGGGCTTCCTCGACATCCCGGAGCCGAACCGGTCCCATATATTCCATCTCTTCTTTGAACGTCTCTGCCATTCGCGCCGACATGTTGCGGAAGACAACGTCTTTCACTTCCTCGCTTGCCACCTTCAAGGCCAGCATGAGGTCGTTGTTGTCGACTTCGCGGATGACGCGCTGGATGGCGCGGTTGTCAAGCGTGACGATATCTTCAAATACAAACATTCGTTTTTTGATTTCCTCAGCCAACTCCGGATCTTGTATTTCCAACGCATCCAAAATCGTTCGCTCTGTGCTTCGATCGACTTGGTTCAACACCTCGACGACCGCTTCGATTCCGCCAGCTTGCGTGTAGTCTTGGACGAACGTTGCCGACAGTCGCCGCTCCAAAATTTGTTCGACTTCGCTGATAATTTCAGGCGATGTGCTGTCCATCAGCGCGATGCGCCGGGCGACATCGGCCTGCATTTCCTGCGGAAGCGCGGACAAAATTTGTCCGGCCTGAGCCGGCTCCAAATAGGAGAGAATGAGAGCGATCGTTTGCGGATGCTCGTTTTGGATGAAGTTTAACAGCTGCATCGGATCGGCTTTGCGGGCGAAGTCAAACGGACGCACCATCAGCGCCGATGTCAGCCGATGGATGATGCTCATCGCTTTGTCTGGGCCGAGCGCTCGTTCCAGCACTTCTTTCGCGTAGGCGATGCCGCCTTGGGCGATGTAATCTTGCGCTACCGCGAGCTGACGGAACTCTTCGAGCACTTCTTCTTTTTGGTCGGCCGTCACTTGGCGGACGTTGGAAATTTCCAATGTCAATTTTTCAATGTCGTCTTCGGATAAGTGCTTATAAACAGAGGCCGATACGTCCGGGCCAAGGGAAATGAGGAGGATGGCCGCCTTCTGTCTGCCCGTCAGCCCGCCTTTCCGTTCACGCTTTGCCATACGCCGTTCCTCCTACTCTTCCGATAGCCACGTTTTTAATAGTTTGGCAAACTCGTCCGGCTTTTCTTTCGCCAGACGCTCAAGCTGCCGGCGGCGCATCACCGACTCCGTCTCCGGCGGCTCCGGCAACTCCGGCTCCGCCATCGACGGAGCGAGCGGAAACTCTTCCTCTTCCTCTTCGTCCTCGCGGCGGCGCAGCCAGAAGAACAACAGCAAAGCGATCAGCAAGAGCGCTCCGCCGCCGGCGGCGTACCACCACCATGCCGGCCTTGCTGGCGCTGTTTCTGTAAACGTTGGTTTGCCGTTGAATTTTTGTACGGACACAACGATGCGGTTGTTGATGTCCTGATCGGTGAGCGTTTGCCCTTCGCCTTTGTCGATCGACGTCCGCACGATCGTCCCTAGCAGCTTTTGAATGTCATTGACCGTTTCCGGCGGCAGCGAATTCGGATCATTCGGCTTCGGCGGCTCCACCATCACTTGGATGCCTAAGTCGCGGATTTTGTACGGACTTTCCACGATTTGTTTTTTAATTCTGTTGACCTCGTTGTTGACCGTCTCCTCAGTCCGCTCGTAATCGCCGTTTGTATCGCCGTTGGCGGACTGATAGCCCGGCACTTCGTTCGTGCCCGTTCCGGCCGCGCCGCCCGGGCGCGCCCCGCTTCCCGAATACGCTTCTTTGATGCGCTGGACGCTGACCGCAATGCCTTTATTGTTTTTCTCATCGACCGGGGCGACTAAGTTTTCTTCCCGCTTTTCTTGCGTGAAATCGACATCGGCTGTCACGGAAACGACGACTTTATCCTGCCCCATCATCGTGCCAAGCAGCTGCTGCACTTGGCGCTGGATGTCGCGTTCGATTTGTTTTTTGATTTGCTGCTGCGAAGCGAATGTCGTTCCTGTCGAATTTTCGCCGTCATTTTTCAAATCAAAATACTCAAAAAACTGATTCATAATGACGATATTATCTGTAGAGAGATTAGGAACACTTTTCGCGACGAGGTGATAGAGCGCGCGAATTTGCTCGTCGCTAAACCGGTAGCCCGGCTTCGTCTTCAGCACGATCGAAGCCGAGGCTTCCCCTTTTTCATCAGAAACGAATACGCTCGGCTGCGGAAGCGTAATCATCACTTTCGCATCTTGCACGCCATCGATCGTTTTGATCAAGTTGGCGAGCTCTGTCTGCATCGCTTTTAACTTCACCATATTAAACTCGTTGTCGGTCATGCCGAAGCTCGCGTTTTGGCCAAAAAAGGAATAGTCGATCATTCCACTGTTCGGAATGCCTTCGGCGGCCAGCTCCACTTTCAAGGCGTCGACTTGCTCTTTTGGTACTTGAATCGTCGTGCCGCCGTCCACCACTTCAGCCGGCACGCCACGCTCATCGAGCGTCGCCTTGATTTGCCCAGCTTCCTGCGGCGTCAAGTTGCTGTAAAGCGGCACCATTTCTGTTCTCGTCGCCCAAAAGATCGCGATGCCGGCAGCCGCGAGCACAGCAGCCGCTACGGCGAGCGTGAGCCGTTTTTGTCTTTTCGTCCGTTCTTGCCAAAACACGCGAGCCCGGCCCCACCACTCTTTCCATTTGTCTCTCATACGATTCCCCCGATAATCGAGCTGCCCACCGCCATCGCACCGTGATGACGGCCGCTTCCATATGTAATGCTGTTCATGGTCGTTACAATGGCATGCGCATCATTTCTTGATAGGCCTCAATCGCCTTATTGCGAACTTCGAGCGTCAGCTGCAGGGCGATGCTCGCCTTTTGCCCTGCGATCATCACATCGTGCAGTTGGACATTTTCCCCGCGAACAAGCTTTTCCGTCAGCTCATCCGCTTGAAGTTGCGCCTCGTTGACTCGGTTGAGCGCTTCTTTGAAAAAAGCGACAAACTGCTTTTGCGCCACAGCCGGTTTCACCGGAGAGGAAACGGCCGCGGTCATTCCCAACCCGACGCGGTTGACTCCATCGATCATCGCCCATCCTCCTTACGAACTATTTCCCAATTTCCAACGCCTTCATCAGCATGCCTTTGGAGGCGTTCAGCGCCGTGACGTTCGCTTCATAGGAGCGAGTCGCCCCGATCAAGTCGACCATTTCCTTAAGCGGATCCACGTTCGGCAGGCGAACGTAGCCATCGGCGTTGGCGTCCGGGTGATCCGGATCGTACACGAGCTTAAACGGCGCGGGATCCTCGGCAATTTCTCGCACCTCCACTCCACCTTCTACCGGCTCCGCCCGTCCGATGGCGGCCTGCAGATAGCTGGAAAATTGAGCACCGCGCGGCTCAAATATGACCACTTTGCGGCGGTACGGTTCCCACTCGCCGTTGACCAAGCGCGCCCGCGTGGTATCGACGTTGGCGATGTTGGACGAAATGACATCCATGCGCAACCGCTGGGCCGTGAGCGCCGAAGCGGAGATGTTCAGGCTTTGAAACATCGACACCGCCTATTTCCCTCCTTTGATCACCGTTTTTAGCGTTGCAAACTTCCCATTCATCTGGTCGACCAACGCGTTGTAATAAATTTGGGTTTCTGCTAATTTTGACATTTCTTGATCAATGTCGACACTATTTCCATTATGATTGTAACTCATGTTGGCGTTGGTCGTCACGATGATTTTTCCGCTTTGTTCACTCGAAAACGAAAAATGCTTCGGGTTCGTCCGTTTTGCCTCAAACTGAAGCGCCCGCTCAAGTTCCGCCTGAAATCGCACGTCTTTCGCCTTATAGCCCGGCGTATCGGCGTTGGCGATGTTGTCAGCAATCGCCTGCTGGCGGAGCGAAGCGTAACGGAGTCCTTGCTCGAGCCAGTGGATCGTCGGTGAGAACAACGACAATGGAATCCCCTCTTTTATCCTATTTTTCGACAATTTCTGCTAGATTTCATTTTACGGGAAAGAAAACCCAATGTATAGCCGGAACTTGGTACTATTTTTCTCCCCTCGTCGTTGTTCGAAGGCTGGTGAAAACGATTGGTTTCCTGATCGATGAGGAAAAGTGTGCAGTGCTGCAATGTTTTTCGATTTGAGAAACGATGGCAGGAAGCGGTATGCACGATTGAATCACGGTCTCTGGAAACAAAACCCGCTAGGCAAAAATCCCTAGCGGGTTGAGACGGCCACGCCGTTTAGCTTGACTTCAATTTTTCCAGTTCGCTTAAAAATTTATCGTTCAATACTTTAATGTACGTTCCTTTCATGCCGAGCGAACGCGATTCAATGACCCCGGCGCTCTCAAGCTTGCGCAAGGCGTTGACGATAACCGAACGGGTGATGCCGACGCGGTCGGCGATTTTGCTCGCGACAAGCAGCCCTTCCGTTCCGTCAAGCTCTTCAAAAATATGCTCAATCGCTTCAAGTTCGCTGTAAGACAGCGAGCTGATCGCCATTTGCACAACCGCTTTGCTGCGCGCTTCTTCCTCGATCTCTTCCGCCTTTTCCCGCAAAATTTCCATGCCGACGACCGTCGCTCCGTATTCGGCCAAAATGAGATCGTCGTTATCAAACTCGCGGTCAAGACGCGACAAAATGAGGGTGCCGAGCCGTTCCCCGCCGCCGTTGATCGGGACGATCGTCGTCAAGCCGGTTTTGAACAAGTCACGATTTTCCACTGGAAACGCTGTATATTCGCTGTTAATATCAATGTTAGGAGACGTTTCCGTAATGTTGAACAAGTTTTTCGTATATTCTTCCGGAAACTGCCGCTCCTCGAGCATCCGTTTCATCCGCTCGTTTTCAATCGATTGCTTAATGGCGAAACCGAGCAGCTTGCCGCGGCGGCTAACGACAAACACATTGGCTTCAATCACTTCGCAAAGCGTTTCGGCCATTTCTTTGAAATTGACCGGCCGCCCGGCTGCTTTTTGCAGCATCGCGTTAATTTTTCGCGTTTTTTCTAATAAATTCATCGTTTTCATCTCCTCCTCACAAAATAAATTCGCGTAAATCTTTGTTTTTGACGATGTCGCCGAGCTTTTGCTCGACATACTGCGGCGTGATGACGACTTTGTCGATGCCGATGTCCGGCGCTTCAAACAGCAATTCTTCAAGCAGTTTTTCCAAGATGGTATGCAGCCGGCGCGCGCCGATGTTATCGGTCGTCTGATTCACTTCAAACGCCACTTCGGCAATCTTACGAATAGCATCGTCAGAAAATTCAAGATTTATACCTTCCGTGGCCAAAAGAGCTTGATACTGTTTGATGAGGGCGTTGTCCGGCTCGACTAATATTCTTACGAAATCATCGACGGAAAGTTTCGCCAGTTCGACGCGAATCGGGAAACGGCCTTGCAGCTCAGGGATCAAATCAGACGGCTTCGCCATATGGAACGCCCCGGCGGCGATGAATAAGATGTGGTCCGTTTTGACCGGCCCGTATTTCGTCATAACGGTCGAACCTTCGACAATCGGCAAAATGTCGCGCTGCACCCCTTCGCGCGAGACATCGGCCGAACCGGACACCGCCCCGCTGCGGGCGATTTTGTCGATTTCATCGATAAAAATGATGCCGGACTGCTCGGCAAGGCGAATCGCTTCTTGCGTCACTTCATCCATGTCGATCAGCTTTTGCGCCTCTTCGTTGATGAGCACTTTTCGCGCTTCGCTCACTTTGAGGCGCCGCTTTTTGCGCCGCTTCGGCATGAGGCTGCTTAACGCATCTTGCATATTGACGCCCATCTGCTCGATGCCCGCCCCTTGCAAAAAGTCAAACAACATCGGCGGCTGCTCCTCGATTTCAATCGTCACCATTTCGTTTTCGAGCTGGCCGTTTTCGAGTTGCCAAGCGACTTGGCGCCGTTTTCGCTCGACTTGCTCGTCCTCATGGCTGTAGCTGCTGTCTTGCTGGGTCGTCTGTCCCCCGAACAGCAGCTCAAGCGGGTTTTTGATCGTCTGTTTCGGTTTGCCGGGGACAAGCAATTCAACGAGCCGTTTGTTCGCCTGCTGCTCGGCCCGGTCTTTCACCTCGTTCATTTTCCGCTCTTTGACGAGCCGGACCGATGTTTCCACCAAATCGCGCACCATCGATTCGACATCGCGTCCGACATAGCCGACTTCGGTAAATTTCGTCGCCTCGACTTTGATAAACGGGGCGCCGACGAGTTTCGCGAGCCGGCGGGCGATCTCGGTCTTTCCGACCCCGGTCGGCCCGATCATTAAAATGTTTTTCGGCATCACTTCATCGCGCAATTTTTCATCGAGCAAGCTGCGGCGGTACCGGTTACGGAGGGCGATCGCCACCGCTTTTTTCGCCTCTTTTTGCCCAACGATAAACTGATCGAGCTTCTCGACAATTTGCCTTGGGGTCAATGTTTCCGCCATCATCGGCCTCCTCCTTTTTACAGCTCTTCCACTATGATATGGCCGTTCGTATAGACGCAAATGTCAGCGGCAATCTCGAGCGCTGCCTTGGCGATGTCTTTGGCGGTCAGCGAGCCGCCGGCATACTTCTTTAACGCGCGTCCAGCAGCGAGCGCATAGTGGCCGCCCGAACCGATCGCCAGCATGCCATCGTCCGGCTCGATCACTTCGCCGGTGCCGGAGACAAGCAACAGATGGTCTTTGTCCATCACGATCAACATCGCCTCAAGGCGGCGCAGCACTTTGTCGCTCCGCCATTCTTTCGCCAATTCCACCGCCGCGCGCGGCAAGTTGCCATTGAACTGCTCGAGCTTGCCTTCGAACATCTCAAACAGCGTAAACGCATCAGCGACCGAGCCAGCAAACCCGGCAAGCACGTTTCCTTGAAACAGCCGCCGCACTTTTTTGGCCGTCTGTTTCATGACGACCGCATTGCCGAACGTCACTTGGCCGTCGCCCGCCATCGCCGCTGCCCCGTTATGGCGGATGGCAAAAATCGTCGTCGCATGAAAAGTTCCCATCATTGTCCCCTCCCTGCCGGCGGGCCTACGCCCGCGGATGCGCCTGCAAATAAATGTGCCGAAGCCGGTCTTTCGTCACATGCGTATACACTTGGGTCGATGACAAATGCGTGTGGCCGAGCAGCTCCTGCACGGAGCGAAGGTCGGCTCCGTTGTTGAGCAAATGGGTCGCAAACGTGTGCCTCAGCACGTGGGGGCTGATCTGTTGCGTCAGCGCCGCCGCTTCCACGATCCGCTCGAAAACGTACCGCGCCCCTCGAGGCGTGAGCGGATTGCCACGAGCGTTAACAAACAAATAGCGGTGGTCTGCCGCCAACGTTTTCGTAAGCTCGCGCCGCCCGCCGTGGATATACCGTTTGAGCGCCTCACAAGCCGCGCGCCCGAACGGGACGTAGCGCTGCTTGTTTCCTTTGCCGTGAATGAATACGGTCTGCGCTTGGAAATCGATGTCGGACAGTTGAATGTGACAACATTCACTAATCCTGGCACCTGTCGCGTACAACAGCTCAAGCAGCGCCGCGTTGCGCTGGCCAAGAGCGGTATTCTCATCATTGACAAGAAAGAGCGCTTCTAATTCCTGCGGATATAAAAAATTCGGAATGGTTTGCTCTTTTTTCGGCAGCGCCGCAAACGCAAACGGATTTTCAGCCGCCCGCCCCTCGCGCAGCAAAAACTTGTAAAAGCTGCGCAAACTCGAAATTTTGCGGGCGATCGAACGGCTCGATAGCTTTTGCCCGTACAGCTTCGTCAAATACAAGCGGACATCGCTATAGGCCACGTCCTCAAGCCGCCCGATCCCCTCGGCGCTCATAAACTGCAAAAACTGCTCAATGTCGCGCCGGTAGCACACAATAGTATATTGTGAATAATTTTTCTCGATTTGTAAATATTCCAGGAACAATTGTAATACAAGTTTCGAATTTTCCATTGCCTCACCTCGCAGCGGCTCCTCCATCGTACCATACGATGGCATAAAAGCGCAACTATTTTTTATAAAATTCTGAATTGTGGCCGGCGCCTGTTTAGACGTCCGGCCGTTCTTCGTAATCGCACGCTGTGCATTGCACTTGCGCGCCCTTTTTCAATTTTTTCTCAATGAGCAGCCCGCCGCATTTCGGGCAAGGACGAGCGAGCGGCTGGTCCCAGGAAACAAAGTCACAGTCCGGAAAGCGATCGCAGCCATAAAACACTCGCTTCCGCTTGCTGCTGCGCTCCACGATTTCGCCTTCACGGCATTTCGGGCACTTGACGCCGATGGACTTCACAATCGGCTTCGTATGGCGGCATTCTGGAAAATTCGAACAGGCGATAAACTTGCCGAAGCGGCCCATTTTGTACACCATCGGACTGCCGCACACGTCGCAATCGATGCCGGCCGGCTCGTCTTTCAAATCCACTTCGCGCATCTCTTTTTCCGCTACTTTCAACCGCTTCTCAAATTCGCGGTAAAACTCGTCGACGACTTCGATCCAGCCCACTTTTCCTTCTTCGATTTCATCCAATTCTTTTTCCATTTTCGCCGTAAACTCGACATCGATAATTTCCGGAAAAAACTCGAGCATCAGCTCAACAACGATTTCGCCAAGCTCCGTTGGAATGAACCGCTTGTTTTCCAAGACGACGTAGTTGCGCTTTTGAATCGTATCAAGCGTCGGCGCATACGTCGACGGACGGCCGATGCCGAGCTCTTCCAGCGTTTTCACAAGGCGCGCCTCTGTGTAGCGCGGCGGCGGTTGGGTGAAATGCTGCTTCGGTTCAATCGCTTCGCTCTGGACGGTTTCTCCCTCTTCCAAGTTCGGTAGCAGCCGGTCTTGTTCCTCCGTCTGATCGTCCGATCCTTCGATGTATACTTTCATAAAGCCCGGAAACTTGACCTTTGACCCGTTGGCGCGGAACAGGACGCCGTTGTTTTCCAGCTCCACACTCATCGTGTCAAGGACGGCCGCTGCCATTTGGCTGGCGATGAATCGCTCCCAAATCAATTTATAGAGCCGGAATTGATCGCGCGTCAAATACGGCTTTACTTTTTCCGGATCGCGAAAGGCTGATGTCGGACGAATCGCTTCATGGGCATCTTGGGCATTGGTGCTTTTCTTTTCCTTCCGTTTTTCTTGGTTGACGTACGAAGCGCCAAACGCCGCCTCGATGTATGCCGCCGCTTCCCGCTGCGCCGTTTCGGCGATGCGCGTCGAATCGGTGCGCATGTATGTAATCAAACCGACGGTCCCCTCGCCGCCGAGGTCGATTCCTTCATACAGCTGCTGGGCGACCATCATCGTTTTTTTCGTGCGGAAATTGAGCTTGCGCGCCGCTTCCTGCTGCAGTGACGACGTGGTAAATGGCGGCACCGGACTGCGCTTGCGCTCGCGCTTGGCGACCGTTTTGACGGTGAACGAATTCCCTTGCAAGCGGGAAAGCACGGCTTTCACGTCTTCTTCCGTCTTTATGTCGCGCTTTTGCCCATCGATGCCGTAAAAGGAGGCGGGGAACGTTTCCGTGCCTTTTTGCAGCACCGCTTGAATCGTCCAATATTCTTCCGGACGGAATTCGCGAATTTCTTTTTCCCTCTCGATGATCAGGCGCAGGGCGACCGACTGTACGCGGCCGGCGCTCAACCCTTTTTTCACCTTCTTCCATAGGAGCGGGCTGATATTGTAACCGACGAGTCGGTCGAGCACGCGCCGCGCCTGCTGGGCGTCCACTAGGTTCATATTGATGGCGCGCGGCTGTTGAAACGATTGTTGAATGGCGTCTTTTGTAATTTCGTGGAACACGACGCGGCAATCCGAATGGATGTCGAGATCGAGCATGTTGGCCAAATGCCAAGCAATCGCCTCCCCTTCGCGGTCCGGGTCGGCGGCGAGGAACACTTTCTTCGCTTTTTTCGCCGCCGTTTTCAGCTCTTTAATCACCTGGCCTTTGCCGCGGATCGTAATGTACTTCGGCTCATAGCCGCGGTTTATATCAACGCCCATTTGGCTTTTTGGCAAGTCGCGGACGTGGCCCATCGAAGCTTTGACCGTATATTTTTTTCCTAAGTATCGTTCGATCGTCTTCGCTTTCGTTGGCGACTCGACGATAACTAAGTAGTCTGACATCGATCTTCCACCCCTAGGAGGTAAATTGAAATCTTCATTATTATTAATGATTATGGCCACATTTGTCAAACATGATCGCTACAAGTACGGGAATTCAGCGATCACATCGTCCGCTTGTTGCACTAGTTTGGCCCCGTGTTGAATGAGCGTATTCGGTCCAGCGGATTCGGCCAAACCGATCGGACCGGGGACGGCGAACACTTCGCGCCCTTGCTCGAGCGCATACGCGGCGGTGATGAGCGAGCCGCTTTTCACCCGGGCTTGTACGACGATCGTGCCGAGCGACAATCCGCTGATGATGCGGTTGCGAGCCGGAAACTGCCACGGCTGCGGTCTTGTTGCCGGCGGATGTTCAGCGATCACGAGATGTTCTTCCATGAGTTGCCGAGCAAAGGAACGGTGGGCCTTTGGATAAACGTGGTCAAGCCCGCCGGCGATGACCGCGATCGTCGTGCCGCCGTGCCGGACGGCCAGTTGATGGGCGCAAACATCAATGCCAAAGGCCAGTCCGCTCACGATCGTAAAACCGGCGGAAACGAGCGGCGGCACCAGTTTTTCCAACGCGGCGATTCCTTCTTTCGTCGGATGTCGCGTTCCGACGATGCTGATCAGCTTCACTTGTTGAAGCAAAGCGAGGTTCCCTTTCGCGTACAGCACCCATGGCGGCGCGTGGATATGCTTTAGCAGCGGCGGATAGTCAGCGTCCCATAACGTGATGAGGTGAATGCCCCGGCTGTGGTATGCTTGCAGCAGCCGCTGCATATCGATGGCATGCAAGTCGTGGAAAAAGGCGTTCCATTGCGCATCGGAGAGCGGGACAAGGGAGCGGAGGGCAGAGGGAGAGAGCGAAAATGGGGCAGAAAGCGTAGCATCAGCGGCCAACAGCGCCTGAATCGTCTTCCATCCCGCCCCGCGGCAATGGTGGAGATGGATGAGCCGGTCGCGAACCGTATCGTACATCGTATTCCCCTTTCTCGCAACAGGATAAATAGCACCCCGCACGCAAGGGTGCGGGGCAGGAACATTAATGCGTTTTGCATTTTTCGTACAAGCCGCGCTCTTTTAAGACGGAAATGAGCGTTTCGCCGATGACGGCCGGCGTTTCCGCCACTTTGATGCCGCATTCGGTCATTTTTTTAATTTTTTCCGCAGCCGTGCCTTTGCCGCCGGAAATGATCGCGCCGGCATGGCCCATCCGTTTGCCCGGAGGCGCCGTCTGCCCGCCGATGAAGCCGACGACCGGTTTCGTCATATTCGCTTTCACCCATTCAGCCGCTTCTTCTTCGGCCGTGCCGCCGATTTCGCCGATCATAATGACGGCGTATGTCTCTTCATCCTCGTTAAACGCCTTCAGCACATCGATGAAGTTCGTGCCGTTGACCGGGTCACCGCCGATACCGACTGCCGTTGATTGGCCGATGCCGGCTTGCGTCAGTTGGTGAACCGCCTCGTACGTCAGCGTGCCGGAGCGCGAGACGATGCCGACATGCCCTTTTTTATGGATGTAGCCCGGCATAATGCCGATTTTGCACTCTTCCGGCGTAATGACGCCCGGGCAGTTCGGGCCGATGAGGCGCGTCTTTTTCCCTTCCATGTACCGTTTCACTTTCACCATATCAAGCACCGGAATGCCTTCGGTGATGCAGACGACGAGATCGAGCCCGGCGTCGACCGCCTCCATGATCGCATCGGCGGCAAACGCCGGCGGAACGTAAATGACCGAAGCGTTCGCGCCCGTTTTTTCGACCGCTTCCGAAACGGTGTCAAACACCGGCACGCCTTCGACTTCCGTGCCGCCTTTGCCCGGCGTGACCCCGCCGACAATGTTCGTTCCGTATTCAATCATCTGTTTTGTATGAAACAGCCCTTGCGAACCGGTAATCCCTTGCACGATCACTTTCGTGTCTTTATTGACAAAAACGCTCACGTGTCTCCCTCGCTTTCTTAACGTACTAGCTCGACGATTTTTTGCGCGCCGTCCGCCATCGATTCCGCCGCCGTAATGTTCAAGCCCGACTCTTCTAAAATCGTTTTCCCAAGCTCGACGTTCGTTCCTTCGAGGCGAACGACGAGCGGAAGCGTCAAGCCGACTTGCTTCGTCGCCGCGACGATGCCGCTCGCGATGACGTCACATTTCATAATGCCGCCGAAAATGTTGACGAAAATGCCTTTCACGTTCGGGTCGGACAAAATGATTTTGAACGCTTCCGTCACTTTTTCCTCGCTGGCGCCGCCGCCGACATCGAGGAAGTTGGCCGGCTCGCCGCCGTAATATTTGATGATGTCCATCGTCGCCATCGCCAAGCCGGCGCCGTTGACCATGCAGCCGATGTTGCCGTCAAGAGCGATGTAGTTCAAGTCGTATTTCGACGCTTCGACTTCTTTCGGGTCTTCTTCATCCAAGTCGCGGTATTCAAGGATGTCCGGATGGCGGTATAAGGCGTTTGAATCGAAATTCAGCTTCGCATCAAGCGCCATCACTTTGCCGTCGCCGGTGACGACAAGCGGGTTGATTTCGGCGATCGAGCAGTCTTTATCGACAAACACTTGGTACAAGCCCATCATAAATTTGACCGCTTGGTTGACGAGATGCTTCGGAATGTTGATGTTGAAAGCCAATCGGCGCGCTTGGAACGCTTGGAGCCCGACGGCTGGATCGATGTATTCTTTAAAAATTTTCTCCGGCGTTTTCGCCGCCACTTCTTCGATTTCCGTTCCGCCTTCTTCCGACCCCATTAACACGACGCGCGAGGTGGCGCGGTCGACGACAAGGCCGATGTAGTATTCTTTTTGGATGTCGCACCCTTCTTCAATCAACAGCCGTTTCACTTCTTTTCCTTCCGGGCCGGTTTGATGGGTGACGAGCACTTTGCCGAGCAATTCGCTGGCGTATGTACGGACTTCCTCGAGGCTTTTTGCCACTTTCACCCCGCCCGCTTTGCCGCGCCCGCCGGCATGAATTTGCGCTTTGACGACACACACCGGCGCGCCGAGCTCTTTCGCCGCTTCGACCGCTTCATCCACCGTGAACGCGACGCGGCCGTTCGGCACGCTCACACCATAGCTTCGCAAAATTTCTTTTGCTTGGTATTCATGAATGTTCATGCGCCAACCTCCTATGTATAAAATCAAAAAAGTCTTAGCGCTTTCATTTTATACCTAACATTTCGCGCTTGTCCACCGTTTCGCCGCAAAATTAAGAAAGCGGGGAATAGGAAAATTATCCCTTCCCCGCTCTTTCTCCTTTCGCTTCCTGATCAAGCTGATACAAAAACACGAACAATTCAGCCACTAAGGCGTACAGCTCCTCCGGGATCATTTCGTTGATCTCCACTTTCCCCAGCAGCTCAACAAGCGTCGGATCTTGGCGAATCGGCACGCCGTGCTCGCGGGCGGCGGCGATGATCGCTTCGGCGACCTTGCCAACCCCTTTCGCCTTGACGATCGGAGCTGCGTCAAGTGCCGCATCGTAAGACAAGGCGACTGCTTTTTTCCGCTCCTCGTTCATGCTTGGCAATCCACCTCGCTGCAACTGTCGGCAAACAGAAAAACGGAAGGCGGAGGAGGGGCGGAACGCGTTGTCTTTACATCAATGCCTGAAAGCGCATAGCCGTGCGCCTGAAACCGCTCTTTGACAAGCGGAGCCATCCGAGCGGCAGCAACCGCCAACCGCGGATCATCGTGAAAAATGGAGATGTGGACGATCCGTCGTTGCACGCGCATATCAACGATCACCTCTCCCAGCTCTTCAAGCGTCAGGCAACAAACAATGCGGTTGTAATCGGCATCAAGCGGCCCGCCTTGTTTCCTCCTTCCTTGCCAGCACACAGCAAAATCGCTGCTGCGGCCGCCAAGCGGCAATGGAAACGAAATCCATACGTGCTCAATGAGCCCATCGCCGCCAGCAGCGATGGCCATGCCATCGAGCTGGTCGAGAATCGCTTCGGCCGCCCTCTTGGCCCCTTCGCTCCCCGATTCATGAAGAAAGCGAAGAAGCAGCCGTTTCAACGACGGGGCGGAAGGCAAATCCTCGATTTTCCCAACACGGACGAGCGCCGCCTCGTCCTCAAGCCCAAGCCGCACGGCCGCTCGCCTCAGCCAGCAAAACAGCGACAGCGCCGGATCTCTCGTCGCTCGAGCGGCCGCCCACAACTTCGCTTCCGCGGCGGGCAGCGCTCCGCTTTGATAGGCAGCATCGAGAGCGGCCCACCGTTCCAAAAACGCCTCCTCGTCCGTCAAGCCGAGCTGCCGAATGATATCGGCAAACCGGCGGCATTGCACCGCCTCCCGAAGCGCCAAGCGGCGGTCCTCCGGCAACGGGGCGAGCCCAAGGCGGGCAAGAAGCGCGCGGGCCGTTTCGGCCTCTTCCTCCCCTGACAGCAACAAACGCACGGCCGCCTCGTAAGCGGACAGCGGCGGTGAAAGAAACTTCTCCATCGCCCGGCTGAGCTCAAGCGCCGCCGGATGGGCGGAAAGGGAGGCAATGGCCGCTTTCAGTTTCCCCAACCCCTCAGCGAGCGGCACCCCGGTTTTGGCTGCCCATAGCGCGCGAAACACGGCTGAAGAGAACGGCAGCCGGCGGCGAAACAAATGGGCGAGCACGTCTTCGGCCGCGTCCGGCTGGCCGGTCTCTTTCACCGCTTCAGTCAGTGCGGCAATTTCCTCTTTCGTTGCAGCCGCGCCAGCTTTCAGCGCTTGGCGGAGCACCGGCAGCGCCGCATCCGGCAGTTTCCACGCTTTTTGCCACCGGCGCACCGCCTCTTCACCTGACGGAGCAGACGCCGGTTCGGAAAGGGGAATGGCTTTCCAATAAATTGTTCCTTGTCGTTCGTGAATTTCAAACAAATACAAACGTCCGACGGCAAGCGGCGCCTCCAAACGGGCGCGCACAAGCTGTCCGCCAGCGCGGACGAGCGCCGCCCGCTCCCCGGTTTCCATCTCCTCGACCCGCTCCACTCGGCCGACGACGGCCTGCCCCGGCTGAAACCGCCGGCTGGATGTCGCGTCGCGGACAGCGGTCGTTGGCATTGTCCGCTCCATGCGCTCGACCATTTCGTCCCATCCCTTCTTCTAGAGCTGCTCGCTCGCCTCGAGCACCTCCCTCACCGGTGCGAACGAACGACGGTGCTCAGGCGTAACGCCGTAGCGGCGGATCGCCTCGAAATGTTCCGGCGTTCCGTAGCCCATATGGCGCGCGAACCCGTATTGTGGATAGCGGCGATCCAGTTCTTTCATCCACCGGTCGCGCGTCACTTTGGCGATGACCGACGCAGCGGCGATTGAAGCGCTGTTGGCGTCTCCTTTTATGAGGCGCTGTTGCGGCAGTGGGCACGGCACCGCCATCGCATCAACAAGCAAATGTTCAGGCGGCGGGGAAAGGGCGTTCACCGCTTTCGCCATCGCTTGCCTTGTCGCTTCGTAAATATTCCTTTCATCGATCTCCGCCGCGCTGACGATGCCGATGCCGATGGCGACGGCGCACGCTTCAATTTGCGCAAACAATGCCTCGCGCTTTTCCGGCGTCAGCCGCTTCGAGTCGTCAAGCCCCGGCAAATAGGCGTCTTTCGGCAAGATGACCGCGGCGGCGACGACCGGGCCGGCCAGCGGGCCGCGCCCGGCCTCATCAATGCCGGCGATCCGTCTAACGCCAGCGGCGTATAGTTCCCTCTCATAACGCATTAGTTCTTCCCACCGCTGCTCGATGGCGTGCCGGCGCGCTTTCTGCCTTTCAAAACGGGCAAGAAGCGCCTGCACGCTTTTTCGCTCATCCTGCCGCAGCATCTCCCAGCGCGGGTCGTCCTCGCCAAGCTTCGGAAGCAGCGCTTCAATGTCTTTCACCGTATACCGCTTCATGCTCCTCTCCCTCTTCTACTTATTACTATCGGCTCTGTTTGGCCGACCGTAAAGCACCGCCGGCAAAAAACGCCCGCCGGACGCGCTACGTCCGTGAAGCGGGCGTTTCAAAGCTTAAGCGGCCTAATTTTTCCGTGCGGATGTCATACAAAACGATGTCAGCCACTTTATCGTAGTCAACAGCGCCGCCTGACGTCAAGCAGCCGCGCCGCCTTCCGATGGCGTCAAACAAGGCGACGATGTCATCAGGAATGTCATCAAGGCCGTAGCGCTCCGCAAGCCGGTTGGGATAGTGAGTCGACAAAAAGCGGAGCGCATAGACGGCGACATCCTGCAAGTTTAAAATTTCGTCCTTAATGGCGCCGGTCACCGCCAACTTGTAGCCCACGTCCTCATCCTCAAATTTCGGCCATAGGATGCCTGGGGTATCAAGCAGCTCCATTTCTTTGCCCACTTTGATCCATTGCTGCGCTTTTGTCACCCCCGGCTTGTCGCCGGTTTTCGCGATATGGCGGCCGGCGAGCCGGTTGATCAGCGTCGACTTGCCGACGTTCGGGATGCCGACGATGAGCGCCCGAACCGGGCGCGGGTTTTTAATCCCTTTCGCCCGCATTTTCTCGAATTTGTCTTTCACCATCTCTTTCGCTGCTGCCGCGATTTGCCGGACTCCTGTTCCGCTTTGAGCATCGATGGGCAAAGCCAGCCGCCCTTGATCGTGGAAATAGCGGATCCACTGTTCGGTCACCGCCTCATCGGCCATATCAGCCTTATTGAGCAAAATGAGGCGCGGCTTTTGTCCGAGAATCTCGTCGATCATCGGGTTGCGCGAGGACATCGGCACACGGGCGTCAAGCAGCTCAAACGCTACGTCGATCAACTTTAATTTTTCTTGCACTTCCCGCTTGGCCTTCGCCATATGGCCGGGGAACCATTGAATCACTGTCATTGGCATCACCTGCCTCGTTTATTTCACAATCCGGGCGTCAGAAAGCGGCCAATACACAAGATTCGCCTTGCCAACGACTTTGGACATCGGAATGAAGCCGATATGGCGGCTGTCTTTGCTGTAACGGCGATAGTCGCCCATGACAAACAAATGCCCCGGCGGCACCGTGCTTCGCCCGGTCAGTTCCTCCAAAGTGAACGATTCCGTCAGTGGACCGCCGTCGGACAACTGCTTTTTATTCTCGTCCAAATACGGCTCTTCATACGGCTTGCCATTGATATAGAGCGTATCATTTTTGTATTCAATTCGGTCGCCCGGCAAGCCGATGATCCGCTTAATATAGTCTCTCCCCGCTTCGGCGTGAAACACGATGATGTCGAAACGATGCGGGGCGCCTATTTTATAGGCGAGCTTATTGACGATCATCCGTTCATGATTATGTAACGTCGGCATCATCGAATAGCCGTCGACAATGATCGGGGCGAAAATGAAATAGCGAATGCCCCCAGCGAGCAAGACAGCGACAACAATGGCTTTCATCCATTCGCGCCATTCGCTTTTTTTCTGTTCCATCATCATCCCACCTACGTTCAAATTTGCGATAGCGAAAAAAGGAGCTTGAAAGCAAGCTCCTTTTCCGCTACGTCCCAACGATGTCCGTTATTGAGCCGTTTTTTCCTTAATGCGCGCCGCTTTGCCGCGAAGCTCACGCAAGTAGTACAGTTTCGCGCGGCGGACTTTCCCGCGGCGGACGACTTCCAGCTTGGCGATTTTCGGCGTATGCACCGGGAACGTGCGCTCAACGCCGACGCCGTAGGACACTTTGCGGACGGTGAACGTTTCGCTGATGCCCGCCCCGCGCCGTTTAATGACGACGCCTTCGAACACTTGGATGCGCTCACGGTTGCCTTCCACGACTTTTACATGGACGCGCACCGTGTCGCCCGGGCGGAAATCCGGCAAATCGGTCCGCAACTGCTCTTTCGTAATTTCTTGGATCAAATGATGCATCTCGTTCCACTCCTTCCACAGATGTTCATGCCAATGAAAAATCGTCATTGCAGCGGAACATCGTTTTCCGTCCTCAAGCCAACCGCCTAAGGCCACACAAGGAACATAATAGCACAAATCGCGAACGCAGGCAATAGCTATTGACGTTCCTCTTCCCACTCTTTCAGCCATTGTTTTTGCTTGTCGGTAAGCGGGTAATCGGCAAGCAAGTCCGGGCGGCGCAAAAATGTCCGGCGCAGCGATTCCTTCTCGCGCCATTCGGCGATCCGCTGATGGTTTCCGGACAGGAGCACATCCGGGACTTTCAGGCCGCGAAAATCGGCCGGCCTCGTGTATTGCGGGTACTCGAGCAGCCCGGAGCTGAACGAGTCATCGACGGGCGATGCCTCGTTGCCAAGCACGCCTGGAAGGAGGCGGACCACGCTGTCGACAATCACCATCGCGCCAAGCTCCCCGCCGGTCAAAATGTAGTCGCCGATCGAAATTTCATCGGTGGCCAAATATTGACGGATGCGTTCATCATACCCTTCGTAATGGCCGCAAATAAGCACCAAATGCTCTGCTTTCGCCAACTCCTCGGCTTTTTTTTGCGTGTAGCGCTCTCCTTGCGGACAAAGCAAAATGATGCGGGCGCCGGGCGATCCGGCGGTGACGTGCTCGACGGCATCAAAAATCGGCTGCGGCTTGAGCACCATGCCGGCGCCGCCGCCATATGGATAATCATCGACCGTTTTGTGCTTGTTGTCGGCAAATTCGCGGAAATCAACGAGGTGAATGGCGACGGCTCCTTTTTCTTGCGCTTTCTTGAGAATGGATTCATTCAGCACGCCGGAAAACATGCCAGGAAACAGCGTCAAAATGTCGATCCGCATCACGCAAGCAGCCCTTCCATCGGCCGAATGACGATCGTTTTTTGCTCCGGATCGACATGGATGACCACCTCTTCAATATACGGAATGAGCACGTCTGAACCGTCCTCACGGCGGACGACCCACACGTCGTTCGCCCCCGGCGTCAAAATTTCCGTGACGGCACCGATCGTCTCTCCGCCTTCTGTCACGACGGTGCATCCGATGATCTCATGAAAATAATACTCGCCCTCATCGAGCTCGCCCAGCTGGCTTTCTGGCACTTTCAGCATCGCGCCTTTGAACGGTTCGACCTCGTTAATGCTGTCATAGCCTTCAAACGACAAGAGGTCAAACGATTTGTGGACGCGATGGCTTTTCACCGTCACTTCTATCGGCTCGTTGTCTCGTTCGCGGAAAATATACAGCTTGTTTCCTTTCTTGTATCGCTTCTCCGGAAAATCGGTGCGCGAAATGACGCGCACTTCGCCGCGGATGCCGTGCGTGTTGACGATTTTGCCGACGTTAAACCACCGTTCCATCCCCTTCATCCTTTCCTAGCGAATCTCTTTGACGACGCCGTCTTCAATGATGATGGCGCGCGCCTTCGTCACCTCTTCCCATCGGTCGCCGACGTTCACCTCGATGAGCGCCTCGACGTCCCGCTCTTTTAACTCGCTCCCTAACGGTAGGATGCGCAATTGCTCCAATTGGAACTCAAGCAGCTTGATTTTCTCGATGCGCTCATCGATTTCCTTGGCGAAATAGTGCTTGACTAAAGCGGGCGGGTGCTTCCCGCTTTTTTCCACCCGTTTTTGTTCAAAGCGAAGCTGGTCGCATTCGCGTTCAAGCTGTTGCTTGCGCTGAAGAAACGAGGCGGCAAGCGTCTGTTTGCTGCGCTCGGTGACCACTTGTCGCACTTCGACCGTTTGAATGAGCTTCATCGTCCCCCTCCTTTTCGGCATCAAACCATGCCTTCGCCGACCGCATCCAGCTTTGGCCTGACGATATCAAAAAAGGGAGAGGAACTTCCTCACCCTTTGTCCTTCACCTGCACGATCACCCGCTTGGACGCCCCGGCGGCAGCGGCGGCGACCACGGTACGGATCGCTTGGATCGTCCGCCCGTGTTTGCCGATCACTTTGCCGATGTCATCGTCATGCACCGACAGTTCACAAAGCAACGCCGCCTCGCCTTCGCGGCACTCAACCGCCACGGCTTCCGGATGATCGACAAGCGCCTTGACGATCGTTTCAATGAGCGGTTTCATATCCATCCCGCTTATTTCCCGTATTTTAAGTGATGGAACTTCTCCAAAATGCCTTGCTTCGACAGCAAGCTGCGCACCGTGTCCGACGGTTTGGCGCCGTTTTGCAGCCATTTGAGCGCCAGTTCTTCGTCGATGTTGATTTGCGCCGGCTCGGCGACCGGGTCGTACGTGCCGATCGTTTCAATGAAACGGCCGTCGCGCGGTGAACGCGAGTCCGCTACCACGATGCGGTAAAACGGTTTTTTCTTTGCACCCATGCGTTTTAAACGAATTTTTACTGCCATAGTTTGTACGCACCTCCGTATAGTGTTCACACAAGATAGTATATTAACAATTCTTCTTCCGTTTGTAAAGGTTTTTCGCTTAACAGATCTGGATTTACATAAACGGAAAACGGAAACCTTTCTTTTTTCCTTTCGGGACGTTCGTCATCATTTTCATCATTTTTTTCATCTCGTCAAACTGCTTGAGCAGCCGATTCACTTCTTGCACCGTCGTGCCGCTCCCTTTGGCGATCCGCTTTTTTCGGCTGCCGTTGATGATTTCCGGATGCATTTTCTCTTCCTTGGTCATCGAGCGAATGATCGCCTCAACGCGGGCGATTTGCTTTTCATCGACTTGGATGTTGGCGAGCCCTTTGATTTTGTTGGCGCCCGGCAACATTTTAATCAGCTCGTCAAGCGGTCCGAGTTTGCGCACTTGGCCAAGCTGGTCCAAAAAGTCGTCAAGGGTGAACGTGGCGGTGCGCATTTTTTGCTCGAGCTCTTTCGCCTTCTCCTCATCAACGGCGGCCTGCGCCTTTTCAATCAGCGTCAACACATCGCCCATGCCTAAAATGCGCGACGCCATTCGCTCCGGATGGAACGGCTCCAACGCGTCGAGCTTTTCGCCCATCCCGGCAAACTTGATCGGCGCCCCGGTGACGGCGCGGATCGACAGCGCGGCTCCTCCGCGCGTATCGCCATCGAGCTTCGTCAAAATCACGCCGGTGATACCGAGCTGTTCGTGAAAGCTTTGCGCGACGTTGACGGCGTCTTGCCCGGTCATGGCGTCGACGACGAGGAAAATTTCATCCGGCTTGACGGCCTCTTTCATTTGTCTGAGCTCATCCATCAGCCCTTCATCAATGTGAAGGCGTCCGGCGGTGTCAATGAGCACATAATCGCAATGCTCCGCCTTCGCCTGCTCAAGCGCCCGCTTGGCGATCTCAACCGGGTTTTCGTGCTCGCCTAACGAAAAGACAGGCACACTGAGCTGTTTGCCAAGCGTCTCGAGCTGCTTGATCGCCGCCGGCCGGTAGACGTCGGCAGCTACCAAAAGCGGCTTGCGGTTATGTCGCTTGCGCAGCCAGTTGGCGAGCTTCCCGGTCGTCGTCGTTTTCCCCGCCCCTTGCAATCCGACCATCATGACAACCGTCGGAGGCTTTTTGGCGACAGCGATTTGGCTTTGTTCGCCGCCCATTAACGCCGTCAATTCTTCCTTGACAATTTTGATGACTTGCTGGCCCGGCGTCAAACTTTTCATTACTTCCTGCCCGACCGCCCGCTCGCTCACTTGTTTGATGAAATCTTTCACCACTTTAAAGTTGACATCGGCTTCCAAAAGCGCGAGGCGCACTTCGCGCATCATTTCTTTCACATCGGCTTCGGTGACTTTTCCTTTGCCGCGGATGCGGCTCATCACCTGCTGCAAACGTTCAGACAGTCCTTCAAACGCCATGGCGGCCACCCCCTTTTTTAATCAAGTTCGTCAAGCTCGCGGACTAGCGCCGCCAATTCGGCGTCAGCACCGTAGTGCCGGCTGATGTAGTCTTTCAGCCGCTCGATGATCTGCCGCCGCCGTTCATATTTTCGCAGCAACCCGAGCTTTTCTTCATACTGTTCCAGCATCGCTTCCGTGCGCCGGATGTTGTCGTACACCGCCTGGCGGCTCACTTGATACTGCTCAGCAATTTCTCCGAGGGAGTAGTCGTCCAAGTAGTACAGCGCCATATAATTGCGCTGTTTCGGCGTCAGCAGCGCTTGGTAAAAATCGTATAAATAGTTCATGCGCATCGTTTTTTCCAGCACCGGACTCTCCCTCCCTCATTGTTAAGTAAAATACCTTTACAACCATGTAGTGTACTGTTTTTTTCTCCGCGTGTCAAGCGCAGGAAAGCGCCCGCCTTCGCTTTTCCGGTTATCTAGTTTTCAGAGCGGGGCCGTGTCCGTGAACGTCGTTGCGTCCGTTTACGAGTCGAGCCAATCGGCAAACAGTCCATACACGTATTGTTCGGGATCGAACACTTGCAAATCGTCCATTTTCTCGCCGAGCCCGACGAGCTTCACCGGAATGTTCAGTTCATTGCGGATGGCCAAAACGATGCCGCCTTTGGCCGTGCCGTCGAGCTTCGTCAGCACAATGCCGGTCACATCGGTCGCTTCTTTAAACAGCTTCGCCTGGCTCATGGCGTTTTGGCCGGTCGTCGCATCGAGCACGAGCAGCACTTCATGCGGCGCGCCCGGAATTTCGCGGCTGATGACGCGCTTCACTTTTTCAAGTTCTTTCATTAAATTCACTTTGTTTTGCAGCCGGCCGGCCGTGTCGCACAGCAAGACGTCGACCCCGCGCGCTTTCGCCGCTTGAATCGCGTCATACATGACCGCCGCCGGGTCGGAGCCGGCCGCTTGCTTAATGACGTCGACGCCGACGCGCTCTCCCCACACCTCAAGCTGCTCGATCGCCCCGGCGCGGAACGTATCGCCCGCGGCCAAGAGCACCGATTTCCCTTCCGCTTTCAGCTTATGGGCAAGTTTGCCGATCGTCGTCGTTTTCCCGACGCCGTTGACACCGACAAACAAGATGACCGTCAGCCCGCCTTCTTGTATATTCAAAGCGGAAAGTTCTTTGTCATCCGCGCCGGCGCGGTAAATGTCGATGAGCTTCTCGGCGATGACATCGCGCATTTGCGCTGGATCTTGAATGTTGCGGCGCTTCACTTCCATTTTCAATTCGTCGACCAGTTCCATGACGGTCGCCACGCCGACATCGGCAGCGATCAAAATTTCCTCGAGCTCCTCAAAAAATTCTTCATCCACTTTCCGGTAGCGGGCGATGAGATCGTTCACCTTCCCGGCAAACGACGTTCTCGTTTTCGACAGCCCTTCTTTGAATTTTTCGGTGACCGTATCCGCTTGTTTCGTCCATTTTTCCTTCAACTTTTGAAAAAAGCCCATGGAGGCTCCTCCCTTCCGTTACGACTGCACGAGCTGCTTCGAATCTTCAAGGCGGACGGAAACGAGCTTCGAGACGCCCGATTCCTGCATGGTGACCCCATACAGTACGTCAGCCTCTTCCATCGTTCCTTTCCGGTGGGTGATGACAATAAATTGCGTATCGCGGCTGAATCGCTTCAAATACTGGGCATAGCGCTGCACGTTCGCCTCATCGAGCGCCGCCTCCACTTCATCAAGGACGCAAAACGGCACCGGCCGCACCTTTAAAATCGAAAACAAAAGCGCGATCGCCGTCAGCGCCCGCTCCCCGCCCGAGAGCAAGCTCAAATGCTGCAGCTTTTTCCCGGGCGGCTGGGCGACGATGTCGACTCCCGTCTCGAGCAGATCGCTCGGATCGGTCAGACGCAAATCAGCGCGCCCGCCGCCGAACAGTTCGCGAAACACCTCGCCAAAATGGGCGCGGATTTGTTCAAACGTTGAGAAAAATCGTTTTTTCATTTCCTCGTCCATTTCTTCGATGACTTGGTGAAGCGTCGCCTTCGCTTCCTCGAGGTCCGCTTTTTGCTCGCTCAAAAAGCGATGGCGCTCGGAAACGCGCTCATACTCGTCGATCGCTCCCAAGTTGACGGTACCGAGCTCTTCGATGGCGCGTTTGATGAGCTTCACCCGCTTGCGCGCTTCATCGGCGCTGATCTCAAGCGTATGCCGAGAGCGAGCGGCTTCCAGTGACAGCCCGTACTCTTCGCCGAGGCGGGCGAGCAAATTGGCCAGCTCCACGTCAAGCCGATTCAGCTTCACTTCCTCATCTTTGACGACTTCGATGAGCTGCTTATGGCGCCGCTTCGCTTCTTTCCATTCTCGTTCCAAATGCTCAAGCCGCCGTTGGCAGTCAAGCCGCTGTTCACGGCGGCTGGCGATCAGCTCGACCGTTTTTTGCTTGTCCTCGAGCTTTTGCCGCCGCAGCTGCTCCAGTTCTTCCTCGTTCCATTCCGGCGCTTCCATGTCGGCGCGCAAAGAAGCGCGTTCGCGCTCCGCCTGCTGCAGTCCGCGCTCGGTTTCCACAAGCTCCGCCTCGATCTCTTCCGCTTTCCGGCGCGCGTGCTTGACGCGCTCTTTCGTTTCCGCCAGCGCGATTTTTTTCTCGGTGATCGCCGCCTGAAGCGCTTCTTTCGTCGTTTGCTCGGTCTGTTTCTGCGCCTGCAACCGCTCGATTTCTTCCTCGATCGCCCGCAACTTCCCGGTCAGCTGCTCAAGCTCGCGGTCTAAGCCGGCCAAGCGGGCAGTGAGCGCCGCCATTTCTTGTTCATCGCCGGCCTTTTCTTGATCATAAAAAGCGAGCTGCTCATCGATTCGCTTTTTCTGCCATTCGAGCTCGCGCTGCTTCTCTTTTTCTTGTTGCAGCGCCTGTTCGAGCGCAGCGAGCTCCGCTTTGAGCGCCGCCGCTTCGCCTTCCCATTGTTCGCATTCGCGCTGCTTTGCGGTCACGTCGCGCTCCAAGCGGGCGATGACATCGTCCATTTCCCGCAGCTTGGCGGCAAGCGCCTCCAGCTCGCGATTTCGCCCGAGCAACGAGGCGGCTTTTTTTCCCGTCCCGCCGCCGGTCATCGCCCCGCCCGGGCTGACGACATCACCGTCGAGCGTCACGAGCCGGTACCGGTAGTGAAGCAGTCGCGCCAATTCGTTCGCCCCTTTTAAATCGGCCGTCACGATCACATGACCGAGCAAATGGGCGATCGCTGCCTCAAAGGCGCGATCGTACGAAATGAGCTCGCTGGCGACGCCGACAAACGCCGGATGGCCGCTGATCGCTGCCCGCTCCCGTTCAGAAAGGGAGCGCGGTTGGATGACATCGAGCGGCAAAAACGTCGCCCGTCCATAACCGTTTGTTTTCAAAAATTGAATGGCTTGCCGCGCCGCTTGTTCATTCTCGACAACGATGTGCTGCATCGCGCCGCCGAGCGCCGTTTCGATCGCCGTTTCATAGCGGTCGGGAACGCGGATGAGTTCCACGACCGCCCCGCGGACGCCCGAAAGCCGCCCGCGCGCCTTGAGCACTTCTTTCACTCCTTGAAGAAAGCCGGCGTACTCTTGCTGCATTTCCTCCAGCCACTGCCGGCGCGCTTTCGTCTGCTGCCGGTATTGGCGCGCCTGTTGAAGCGAGGCGTTTTTCTGTTCGATCTCCGCCCGCCGTTCCTTGAGAGCCGCCTCAAGGGCAAGAAGTCTGCTGCTTGCCGCGGCCATCGCTTGCTGGAGGCGGGATTGCTCAGCCATTACCGCCGCTCGCTGCCGCTCGAGCTCATCGCGCTCCTTGACGTAGTGGCGGTTCCCTTCCTCTGCTGCCGATCGCTTCGCGCGGAGCTTCTCGAGAGCTTGCTCGACATGCAGACGCTCGTTTTTCAATGCCGCCTGTTCATGGACGAGATCGATGTAATCGCTCTTGCGCCGCTCCATCTCTTCTTCGATGTCCATGTCTTGGGCAGCTAGGGCCGCCTGCTGTTCGCCTAACTCCTTCTCGAGCGCGGCAGCGGACGATTCGAGCTGGGCAAGGGCGGCTTTTTCCTCCCGGAGTTGCTCCGTCAAACGGCGCCGCTTGGCCGTCAAAGCGGCCGATGTTTCCTCGAGCTGGCCGATGCGCTGTGCCGCATGTTTTTTCCGCTCTTTCAGCACTTCCTTCCGCCCCTCGAGCTTTTCGAGCTCTTCGCTCGCCAACAGCAAGACTTGTTGAAGACCGTCAACCGACTCGTCAATGGCGGCTATTTGATCGCGCAGCTGCTCCATGTGAGCCTCCATTTTTTGTAGCTCTGCCGCCACTCTCCCCTCTTCCTGTTGATGCTCGCTGAGCGCCTCGTTCCACTCGCTCCATTGCCGATGCAGCTGCTCGATGTCATGCACCATGAGCGCCACTTCAAAGCGTTCAAGCTCATCCCGTTTTTCCAAATATTCTTTGGCGACCGAAGCTTGCATGCGAAGCGGTTCAAGCTGTTGCGTCAGCTCATGCAAAATGTCGTTGACGCGATGCAAATTGTCTTGCGTTTCCGCCAGCTTCGTTTCGGCCTTTTTTTTGCGCCATTTATATTTCAACACCCCGGCTGCTTCTTCAAAAATCGTGCGCCGTTCCTCCGGCTTGCTGCTTAAGATTTCTTCGACCCGGCCTTGGCCGATGATCGAAAACGCCTCCTTGCCGAGCCCCGAATCGAGAAACAAATCGACGATATCCTTCAGCCGGCACGGCTGGCGATTGATGAAAAACTCGCTTTCCCCGGAGCGATAGACGCGCCGGGTCACGCTCACTTCCTGATACTCGAGCGGCAAAAAGCCGTCTTCATTGTCAAGGGTGATCGTGACTTCAGCGACGTTCAGCGGCTTGCGCGATTCGCTGCCGGCAAAAATGACGTCCTCCATCTTGGCGCCGCGCAGCGATTTCGCCGACTGTTCGCCGAGCACCCAACGAATGGCATCGGTAATGTTGCTTTTGCCGCTCCCGTTCGGACCGACGACCGCCGTCACGCCGGGGACGAATTCGATCGATACGCGGTCGGCGAACGATTTAAAGCCGATTACATCCAATCGTTTGAGGAACATGGTCTGATGCCTCACCATCTTTCCGCTTATCATATCGTCCGCCACGTTCACAGTGGCGAACCGGGATGTTCGATTCTTTCATCCTCGTTATCAATATACCATATCGCAACAGAAAAAACGCCGGCTGAAAAAAAGACTGACGGAACATCGCCAGCCTTTCACTGCCTGTCGGCGGCCCGCAGCGCCTCAAGCGCCATTTGCGCCGCATGCTGCTCGGCTTCTTTTTTCGAGCGGCCGACGCCAACCCCGAGCTCTTGGCCGTTTAACGCGACCCTAGCGACAAACTCTCGATTGTGAGCCGGCCCCTTTTCTTCCAAAATAGCGTATTCAAGCGTTCCGCTGCCATCGCGCTGCACGAGTTCTTGCAGCTGGCTTTTAAAATCCATCACATGAGAAAAAGCACCTTCATCGATTTTCGGGAACATCGTTTGTTCCAAAAAGCGAATGACGGCGTCCATTCCTTGGTCCAAATACAGAGCGCCGATAAACGCCTCAAACACGTCAGCGAGCAGCGCCGGACGCGTCCGCCCGCCGGTCAGCTCTTCCCCTTTGCCAAGCAAAACGAGCTCGCCGAACGACAAAGCATTGGCGAATTTGACTAACGACGGCTCGCACACAACGGCGGCCCTCAGTTTCGTTAGCTGCCCTTCACTCATATGGGGAAACTTTTGAAACAAATATTGCGAAACGGTCAATTCGAGCACCGCATCGCCCAAAAACTCGAGCCGTTCGTTGTCCTCATGGAACCGCCGCCGATGCTCATTCACATACGATGAATGGGTGAACGCTTGAATCAGCAGTTTTTCGTTTTGAAACGTGATGCCGATTTTTTGTTGCAGCTCTTGAAACTTCGCCCGCCTTTTTTCATGGATGCGCTCTTTTTGTTTTGACATACAACTGCCCTCCGACTTCGTTCCAACCAAAACTGGCCGTATCTCCCTTTTATTATATCCGTTCACCGGCCTGCTACGCGAGCGGGCCGCCCGCCCGATGTTCCCGAAAAAGCAGAGAAAGCCCCGTTCGGAGCAACGGGACTTTGCAAAAAGCAGCATTACAAACGGCTTTTTATGTAGTTCACAGCATCTCCGACTGTGACGATTTTTTCCGCTTCCTCATCGGAAATTTCCATGTTGAACTCGTCTTCCAGCTCCATGACCAATTCGACGATATCCAGCGAGTCGGCGCCCAAGTCATCTTTGAACGATGCCTCAAGCGTCACTTGCGATTCGTCCACGCCCAAGCGGTCGACAATAATTTTCGTTACCCGTTCGAGTACGTCTGCCATTCGCCTTCACCTCCCTTCATGATTATAGTCGATTGGCCGTAAAAATACTAGAGGGCTGATGGCGGAATGCGGCAGCCAAGCGCGCCTTCCCCCATCCATGCCCGAACGCGGGCCCGCTGTGGCCGTTCGTTCCCGAGCGGACGGCCCGCGTTTTCCACCGGCGTTTTCCGGTCCGTGCCGATTACGGCATGACCATGCCGCCATCGACGTGAAGCGTCTGGCCGGTCATATAGCCGGCCGCATCCGAGGCGAGAAACGCGACAACGCGGGCGACGTCATCCGGCTCGCCAAAGCGGGCGAGCGGAATTTGGTTTCGCATGGTTTCTTTTTGCTCCGCGCTGAGCGCTTCCGTCATATCGGTCGTGATGAACCCCGGCGCAACGGCGTTGACCGTAATGTGGCGGCTGGCGAGTTCGCGCGCCGCCGTCTTCGTCAGCCCGATGACGCCGGCTTTGGCGGCAACGTAATTCGCCTGCCCCGGGTTGCCGATCACGCCGACGACCGACGCGATGTTGACGATCCGTCCGTAGCGCTGCTTCATCATCGGCCGCGCGACCGCCTTCGTACAAAGAAATACCCCTTTTAAGTTCGTGTTAATCACGGCATCCCATTCTTCTTCCTTCATCCGCATCAATAAGTTGTCGCGCGTAATGCCGGCGTTGTTCACCAAAATGTCGAGGCGGCCGAATGAGTCGAGCGCCGCTTTGACCATGCGTTCCACATCGGCGGCCGAAGCGACGTCCGCCTGCACGGCGAACGCCTCGCGGCCAAGTGAGCGAATCGTTTCGACCACTTCGTTCGCCTTTGCTTCACTGCCGGCATAGTTGACGATGACGTTCGCCCCTTGGCGGGCGAGCTCCAGCGCGACAGCTCGACCGATGCCGCGCGACGCTCCGGTGACGAGGGCGATTTTTCCTTCGAGCATCGTTATTCTCCTTTCAGCGCCGCAACAGCCGCTTCTAGGGAAGCGAGATCGTTCACCGCATAAACGCGGACGTTGCGGTCGATTTTTTTCACGAGGCCGGACAACACGTTCCCTGGGCCGATTTCCACAAACGTGTCGACCCCAAGCGCCAACAGCGTGCGCACCGACTGCTCCCAGCGCACCGGTGAATAGAGTTGGCGCACGAGCAGATCGGCGATGTCTTCTTTCTTCGTCACCGGCTCGGCCGTCACGTTGGCAATGACCGGAATGGCAGCGTCGCGAATGGTTAAGCCCGCCAAGACGGCGTTCAGCTGTTCGGCCGCCGGCTTCATGAGCACAGAATGGAACGGCCCGCTCACCTCAAGCGGAATGACGCGCTTGGCGCCGCGCTCTTTTGCCAGCTGCCCCGCTTTTTCCACCCCGGCTTTCGAACCGGAGATGACGATTTGCCCCGGGCAATTGAAGTTCGCCGGCGCGACCGGATCGCCTTGGGCGGTGATTTCGCTCGTCACCGCCTCGAGCGCCGCGGCATCCATTCCCAAAACGGCCGCCATCGTCCCTTCGCCGGCCGGCACCGCCTCATTCATCAATTCGCCGCGGCGGCGAACGGCATAGACCGCATCGGCGAATGACATCGCCGCGGCGGCAACGAGCGCCGTATATTCGCCCAAGCTATGTCCGACGACATAATCGGCGCTCAGCCCGGCCGCTTTGACGAGTTCGAGCAAGGCGATGCTCGCGGTCAAAAGCGCCGGCTGGGCGTTGTACGTGAGCGTCAACTCCTCTTGCGGCCCGTTGAACATGAGCGCGGAAAGCGGAAACCCGAGCCGCTCGTCGGCCGCTTCAATGACCGCGCGGGCGCGGGCGTCATGGTCGGCGGCATCTTTGGCCATGCCGACGACCTGTGACCCTTGTCCAGGAAACAAAAAGGCGATCTTCCCCATCGTTATCCCTCCTTGATCAATGCAGCCCGCTCCAGCTCCGCTTTGATGGTGCCGATCACATCATGGGCCACCATGTCACGCGCTTGGCGGACCGCGTGGAAAATAGCGTTCGCATCGGACGAACCGTGCGCTTTAATGAGAGGGGCGTTCAGGCCAAACAGCGCTGCCCCGCCGTATTCGGAGTAGTCCATCATCTTTTTCAGCCCAGCAAGCTTCGGTTTGAGGGCGGCAGCGGCGAGCTTGGCCGCCACGCTGCTTGTCAGCGCCTGCTTGAGCAAGGAAAACAGCGCCATCGCTGTTCCTTCGATCGTTTTTAAAGCGACATTGCCGGAAAAACCGTCAGCGACAACGACATCAGCCGCCCCTTGCAGCAAATCGCGCGCTTCGACGTTGCCGATAAAGTGAAGATCGGTTTCTTTCAGCAAAGCAAACGCCCGCTTCATCGTTTCATTCCCTTTTTGGTCTTCGGTGCCGACATTGAGCAAACCGATGCGCGGGTTCGCGATCCCCCGCACTTGCTTGGCGTACACATGCCCCATCAGCGCATATTGCTGCAAATGTTCCGGGCGGGCGTCCACGTTGGCGCCGACATCTAAAAAGACAAACCCTTTTCCGTCCACCGTCGGCAGCGTCGGCGCGAGCGCCGGTCGGTCGATGCCGGCCGCTCGCCCAACGACAAACAACCCGGCGGCCATGAGCGCCCCGGTGTTGCCGGCGGAAATGCCGGCGTCCGCGCGCCCTTCTTTCACTTCCTCGGCCATGCGCACAAGCGACGAACGTTTTTTGCGCCGCACCGCCCGCACCGGCTCATCGGCCGCCTCGATCACTTCATCGGTGTGAATGACCGCGATGCGCTCCTCGCTCGGCAAATGCGGGCGAATTTTCGCTTCATCGCCGATCAACGTGATGCGAATGTCGGGAAAGTGCGCGGCGGCCCTTGCCGCGCCAAGCACGATTTCATGCGGGGCGTGATCTCCCCCCATAGCATCAATCGCGATGTTCATTGCTGTCGCCATCCTTTTTTTCCATGTTTGAACGATACATTTCGAACGTTCCGGAAAACACGAGCTCTTGGCCGACATAGCTGTTTACGTCAACGACCGTGCGCCCGCTTTCCGTTTTTCCGGTCACTTTCGCCTTCGCTACGACCCGCTCGCCTTCTTTCACTTGCCGCACAAAGCGGATCGTCGCTTTTGCCGTCAGCGCCAATTCATCGTGGATGACGGCAACCGCGAGCGAATTCGCTTGAGCGAACAAATGGTGGCCGCGGGCGATGCGGGTGCGCCGAAACACGTGCTCCTCTTTGACATCAAAAATGGAAATCGCGCTCGCATCCGGTTCGATGTCAATGATGTCGCCGATCACTTCCTCAAGCGGCAGCGCCCGCACTTTATCAGCGAACGACTGGCGGGCGACGTGTTTAATCCGCTCGCGCAGCTCGGGAATCGAGAGCTCAAGCCGGTCAAGGCGGATCGTCTGCACGCTGACAGAAAACTTCTCCGCCAGCTCCTCATCGGTCACAAACGGATTTTCGCGGATCGTCTCCTGCAGCAGCCGTTGCCGTTCGCGTTTGCTTTTTCTCATCGCTCGTTACACCGCCCGGATTTATGACTAGGTACTAAAAGTAATATATAATATCAACAACCGGAATGCAAGCAAAAAAAGTGGACCGCGACGACACCGGCAGCTCCCGCTCCGTCGCCTCAGTCCCATTTTTCCCCGCCGAGCGCGCCGGACGCCTCCAATTCCGCTCGCAACCCCGCATACGCCTCGCCGCGCCAAAACGCCGGCGAGGCGATCAGTTTGGCGGCATCGCGGTGAGCGACTTCGAAAATGCGATAATCGTGCACCGGGTCGCCATAGCGGAATTCCGGCAGACCGCTTTGCTTCGTGCCGAACACATCGCCCGGCCCGCGCAGCTCCAAATCTTTTTCCGCGAGCACAAACCCGTCCGTCGTTTCCGTCATGATCCGCATCCGTTCTTTGCCGATTTCGGACTTCGGATCGGCGATTAAAATGCAGTACGACTGCGCGTCGCCGCGGCCGACCCGGCCGCGCAGCTGGTGAAGCTGGGCCAATCCGAACCGTTCGGCGTCATAAATGACCATCACCGTCGCGTTTGGCACATTGACTCCGACTTCCACCACCGTCGTGGAAACGAGCACATGAATGCGGTTTTCGCTGAACGCGCGCATGACCGCCTCTTTTTCTTCCGGAGACAGCCGGCCGTGCATGAGCCCGACTTCGTATTTTCCGCGATAGTAATGGACGAGCTGGCTGTGAACGTCGATGGCGTTTTGCACATCGAGTTTTTCTGATTCTTCGATGAGCGGGCAAATGACATACGCCTGATGGCCGCGGCGCAATTCTTTTTCGATAAAATCGAGCACGCGCGCGAACTGATGATGCTTCACCCAATACGTCTCGACTTTTTTGCGCCCGGCCGGCATTTCGTCCAGCACCGATACGTCCATATCGCCAAATACTGTCATCGCGAGCGTGCGCGGGATCGGCGTTGCCGTCATCATCAATACGTCCGGCGCATGTCCTTTTTCGCGCAAAATGCGGCGCTGTTCGACACCAAAACGGTGCTGCTCATCGGTAATGACAAGGCCGAGGCGGTGAAACTGCACCCCTTCTTGGATTAAGGCGTGCGTGCCCACGACAATGTCAATCGTCCCTTCCTCGAGTTCAGCTAGCACTTCCTTGCGCCGTTTTCCTTTCACAGAGCTGGTCAACAGCGCCAAGGTGACATCGGTGCCGGCAAACAGCTCCGCGAGCGAACGGGCATGCTGTTCGGCCAAAATTTCCGTCGGCACCATCAGCGCTCCTTGAAACCGCGATAAGGCAGCCGCATACAAGGCAACGGCGGCGACGACCGTCTTGCCTGACCCGACATCGCCCTGCAAAAGCCGATTCATTTGCCGCGGCGCCCGCATATCGACCAAAATTTCATCGATGACCCGCCGCTGGGCGTTCGTAAGGGAAAACGGCAATCCGGCAAGAAACGAGGCGAGCTGTTCTTCCGAATACGAATGGGCGACGCCGCGCCGTTCGTCGCGCATGATTTTCCTTAGCGCCTGCATTTTCAACTGGTACAGCAAAAACTCCTCGTAGGCAAGCCGCCGCCGCGCCTGGTGCAGCTCTTCGCGCGAACGGGGAAAATGAAGGGCGCGAAGAGCTTCCTGCTTGTCAACGAGACGGTAGGCGCGGCGCAGCGCGGGCGGCAGCAGTTCAGGAATGTGCGAACCGAATTGGTCAAACGCCGCTTTCATCAGCCGGCGCATCATTTTAACCGTCAGCGGACTGCGCACGGAATAAACCGGCTCGATGCCCGTCGTCTCGGGCGCCGGTCCGAACCGGAGTTCGTACGCATTGATCGTCTGCCGGTGCCGATCCCATTTTCCGATCACGGTCACCGTTTCGTTGAGGGTGATTTTTTCCTTCAAATACGGGCGGTTGAAGCAAACGACGGTGATCAAATAGCGGTCGGCCAGCAGCCGAAAGGAAAGGCGCGATTTCTTCTTCCCGTAATACGTCAACACAGGCGCGCTATGCACTTTTCCTTCTACCGTCACCTTTTCCTCGTGCCGGACGGCGGCCAAATCTTTTTGCTCGTAATCGTCATATCGATACGGGGCATAAGCGAGCAGCTCGCCGACGGTGCGAATGCCGATGTCGGCGAGCGCCGCTGCCGTTTCCTCGCCAATGCCTTTGACCGCCGTCACCGGCTGTTGCATTGCTTCGCTCACTTTGTCGCCGCGGAAGCGCCGAAAATACGGGCCGCGATCGCACGGCCGGTCGGCGTGGCGGCCAACCCCCCTTGCGCTGTCTCTTTGAGCGCCACCGGCATGGCCGCGCCAATCCGATACATCGCTTCGATCACTTCATCGCACGGAATGCGGCTTTTGATGCCGGCTAGCGCCATATCGGCGGCGATCATGGCATTCGCCGCCCCCATCGCGTTCCGCTTTACACACGGCACCTCGACAAGGCCGGCGACCGGATCGCAAACCAAGCCGAGCATGTTTTTCAGCGCGATCGCCATCGCTTCCGCCGCTTGGCTCGGCGTTCCACCAGCCAGCTCAACGAGCGCTGCAGCGGCCATGCCCGCCGCTGAGCCCACCTCCGCCTGACAGCCGCCCGCCGCGCCGGAAATCGAAGCGTTATTGGCGACAACATAGCCGAACGCTCCGGCCGTAAACAGAAACTCGATCATTTCTTTGCGCGTCGGCCGCAGTTTTTCTTTCACAGCAAACAGCGTTCCCGGGACGACGCCGGCCGCTCCCGCCGTCGGCGTGGCGCAAATGACGCCCATCGCCGCGTTCACTTCGTTCGTTGCCATGGCTTTGCTGACGGCGTCCAAAATCGTTTCTCCAGACAAAAACCGCCCGGCTTCAATATAGCGTTGCATTCGCACCGCATCAAAACCAGTCAATCCGGAGCGGGACGACACCCCCTGCAAACCTCTTTCCACGGCGCGCTCCATAACGGACAAATGATGGTCCATTTGCGCGATCACGTCTTCCCGGCTCCGCCCGCTCACCTCGATTTCGTGGCGGATCATTACCTCAGCGATTTTCGTCTGCTCATTTTCCGCCAGCGCCACCAATTCAGCGACATTGCGAAACATGGATTCCCACCTGCCCTTTCGCAGCTAATCTCTGTTGCCGTTTGGCTTCCCTGTCGATATGAAATCGGTTTCGTTTTCATTCGTTGCCGATGTTCGCCCCAAGCGAGCTTCAAGCATCAGCGTGAAATGGAGTGCGCTTCAATCGGCCAGCTTTGCCACCTGCAAAATGTTCGGCAGCTGCTCCAGCTCTTGAATGAGATCATCGGTCAGCGGCTGATCGACTTCGATGGCCATGAGCGCTTCCTTTCCTTTTTCTTTGCGCGACACTTCCATATGCCCGATGTTAATGGCATGCTTCGCGAGCACGGAAGCGACTGCGCCGATCGTCCCATACCGGTCATTGTGCATAATCAAAAGCGCCGGATGATGGCCGGATAGTTTCAAGGCAAACCCGTTCAGCTCGACGATCTCGATTTTTCCGCCGCCAATCGAAATGCCGACCAATTCAAGCTCTCCGCGGTCATCGCCGATACAGAGGCGCGCCGTATTCGGATGGTGCGGAATCGCCTCTTCGGCCGAAAACGAGACGTCCAAGCCCTCGGCGCGCGCGATGTCCAGCGCCGCCGGCAGCCGTTCATCGAACGTGTCAAACCCGAGCAAGCCGGCGACAATGGCAACATCAGTGCCATGCCCGCGGTACGTTTCGGCAAACGATCCGTAAAACGAAACGCGCGCCCAAGACGGTTTGCGGCCGAATAGCTTATAAGCGACCAAGCCGATGCGCACCGCGCCGGCCGTATGTGAACTCGACGGCCCGACCATCACCGGGCCAATGATGTCAAAGACGCTTTTATATTTCATCTCTGCCATTCCCCCATGAAACCGAAAAAATAGAAGGGAAAAAAGCTCCCTTCTATCATTCTAACATATTATTCAACGGAAATGATAAACGGATACAGCGGCTGCTTTCCGTTATGCACTTCCACCTCAACCCCATCGTGTTCGTTTTCCAAATAAGCGATGACGGTCTCCACTTCCACTTCGGTCGCATCTTCGCCGTACAAAATCGTGACGATTTCGCTTTCCTCATCGATGAGCGCGTCTAAGAGGCGCTCGGTCACGGCCAATTTGTCTTTGTCGGCGGCGATGATGCGGTCATCCCACAGCCCCATGTAGTCGCCTTTTTTAATCTGTATGCCGTCTATCGTCGTATCGCGGACGGAAAACGTGACTTGCCCGGTTTTCACCTTCGCGAGCGCAGCGGTCATCGCCCGCTCGTTTTGCTCGGCTGATTGTTCGGGATGAAACGCGAGCAGCGCCGCTATTCCTTGGGGAACGGTTTTCGCCGGGATGACGATCACCCGGTGCTCAGACAGCTCAGCGGCCTGTCTTGCCGCCATCACGATGTTTTTGTTGTTCGGCAGCACAAACACCGTTTCGGCGTTCGCGCGCCGGATGGCTTCGGCGATTTCTTCCGTGCTCGGATTCATCGTCTGGCCGCCTTCAATCACTTCATGTGCGCCGATGCTCTGAAACAGCTCGGCCACTCCTTCTCCCATCGCCACGGCCACGATGCCATACGGCTTCGCCTCCTTTGCTGGGCCGGAGAGCGCTTTCGCCTCCCGGCCGACGATGTCGGCGTGCTGCTCGCGCATGTTTTCAATCTTAATGCGAATCAAGCTCCCGTAGCGCTGACCGTACGTTAACACCTCGCCTGGCGTCTCCGAATGGATGTGCACTTTGACAAGCTCATCGTCAGCGACAACGAGCAGCGAGTCGCCAAACCGGCTCAGCTCGCGGCGAAACGTTTCTTCCGAGAACGGCTGCCGCGCCAGCTTGTCCTGTTCTAGCCGAATCATGAATTCCGTGCAATAGCCGAACTCGATCTCATCAGTGTGAATATGGCTTTGTGCGCTTTGATGATGCGCGATTTTCACCAAATCGTCCATCGACGCTTCGGCGCGCGCCGCCCGGATGGTTTCCCCCTTCAAGGCGGCGAGAAACCCTTCATAAATGTACACCAGCCCTTGGCCGCCGCTGTCGACGACGCCGACTTCCTTCAAAATCGGCAGCAGCTCCGGCGTGCGTTTCAACGCCGCTTTCGCCTCGGCGAGCGCCGCTTCCATCACCGCGGCGACGTCGCGCTCTTTTTTCGCCACATCGACCGCTTTGCGGGCGGCTTCTTTGGCAACGGTGAGGATCGTCCCCTCAACCGGCTTCATCACCGCCTTGTAGGCCGTGTCCACTCCGGCTTGCAAAGCGGCGGCAAATTCGAAGCTGTTCACTTGCTGCTTGCCTTCAACCGCCTTGGCAAACCCGCGGAACAGCTGCGACAAAATGACGCCGGAATTGCCGCGCGCCCCCATCAATAGCCCTTTTGCCAGCGCTGCGGCGACGTTGCCGATATGGTTGGAGACGTTCGCCTTTACTTCCTTCGCTCCGGACGTCATCGACAAGTTCATGTTTGTTCCTGTATCGCCATCTGGAACCGGAAAGACGTTCAGCGCATCGACCGCTTTGGCGTTGTTCGCCAAATGGGCGGCTCCTTGCTCTACCATATCGGCAAACCGTCTTCCGTCAAGCGTCTTCAATGTCACCGGCTAATTCCTCCTTATTACTGATAACTATGGATTCGCCACTCGAACCCCTTGAACATAAATATTGATCGACTGAACGGCCAAGCCAAGCGTTTGATCAAGCGTGTACTTGACTTTCGATTGCACGTTGTGGGCGACTTCAGAAATTTTCGTTCCGTAGCTGACGATGATGTGCATATCGATATGCACTTCGCCGTTTTCTTCGCGAACGATGACGCCTTTGGCGAAGTTTTCGCGGCGCAATATGTCCGAAAGCCCATCGCGGATTTGATGTTTCGACGCCATTCCTACAATGCCATAGCAATCGACGGCTGCCCCCCCCGCGATCATCGCCACCACTTCATTGGCGACTTCGATGCGCCCGTATTTCGTTTGCCATTCGATCGACATGCTCGTTCCCCCTTTGCGTATCTCGCACAGCTACCTTTATTGTACTATAACGCCCTCTGTTTTCAAAGCGCTTCCCGGCCGCCCACTAGTATTATTTAGCCGAAAACGAAATGTCATGTCAAGGACATTTTCTTGAAAGAGTACGGCCTCGTCTATTGCAATGTCAGCCATTGTGTGGTACATTATAAAAGTGTCTTTAGAGCGATGCAAAAGCAAGGAGGGAACAACCAATGGCGAAATGCTTTGTCACCGGCAAGAAAAAGTCGTTCGGCAACACGCGTTCGCACGCCATGAACGCCAGCCGCCGCACGTGGAAAGCCAACCTGCAAAAAGTGCGCATTCTCGTTGACGGCAAACCGAAACGCGTTTGGGTTTCGGCGCGCGCCTTGAAATCCGGAAAAGTGAAACGCGTTTAACTCCAACAAAAAAAGCACCAAAAAATGGTGCTTTTTTCTTATCCTTTTTTAAACGCGTTCAACACCGCCCGCACAATTCCGCCCAAAAACTTTGGCAGCTTGATCGTATAAAACTTCATCCCGATTCCCTCCTCACAAATCATCACGAACTTCCCGCCATTCCCTTATCCAGTATATTCTCTGCCCACCCAATCGCAACTACAGGCAGCCGGAAAAATCGCTGCTCCTTATCATCATTAATATGCCTTCAGAAAATGAAAAAGTACCGGAAGATTGGATAAGTTCATTACTAATGCATAATGTCGAACCGCGGGAAATATGACTGTTGGTTAACGGATATTTAAATCCGGCGAGCGTAAGGCCGGCCACCGTCTCGGAAACCGGGATGTACGAGACGTAACGATGCCGCTCGTCCTTCAGCACGGTATGCGCACCGGGACGGTGAACGGTGATGACGTTTTGCCGGTCGATTAGCTCAATCGGCCGGCCAGCGTATTTGACGAGCAGCTCGACATTGCCGAACAAATGATCAAGCCGCCCGCCGGTCGCCCCGAACAGCCGAATGGGCCCGGCGGTTTGCTCGACCGCCCAATCGAGGGCGATCTCCATATCGGTTTTGTCTTTCTCCGCCGGCCAAATGTCCAGTTCCGGCAGCATCTCGCGCAACCGCACGAGCGCTTCGGACGACAGCGAATCAAAATCGCCAAACGCGCGCACCATTCGCAATCCGTGCTCGAGCAGCGTTTCTGCGCCACGGTCGACGCTGACCCATTGCACCTCCTTGCCATCATAAGCGCGCAAATCGGGAAGAAGTTCGCGCGGGCCGCCGCCGACAATATGAATCGGCATCATTCTCCCCTCCCTGAGCCAAACGAATTCTTGAAGGTTGGTGAAAAACGCTAATGGCGAACAAAATCGGATCGACCGTCATGGAAAACGAATTGTTGAAGGCTGGTGAAAAGCGGCTGTTGGCCTTGATCACCGATTGAAGGCGCGAGCATAGAGACTGATGCAACAAATTTTCTATTTGCGAAACGATTCCGAGAAGCGGCTGCGCGAGTCAATCCCTAGCCCCTTGGCCAGCCATCGCCAAGAGGGCCGGGAAAAACGGTGATGGTCGCCAAATCAAAACGATCGGACCAACGGTGATGGAAAAGAACACGTCGCTTCACGGCGCCATGTTTCATTTTGCACAGGCGGCGCGAATCGCGCCAATGGCGGCCGCCCGATCGGAAGCGTTGAAGATGGCCGACCCGGCGACGAGCACATTGGCTCCCGCCTCAACGCAAAGCGGCGCTGTTTCCGCGCGAATGCCGCCGTCCACTTCGATATCCACTGCCTTGTTTTGTTCCCGAGCCATGCGCGCAACATCGCGAATTTTCGACACGACCGTTGGAAGAAACGCCTGTCCGCCAAAGCCCGGATTGACGGTCATCAACAAGACGAGGTCGACCTCAGCGATCACATGGCGGATCATTTCGACCGGCGTATGCGGATTGATCACCACTCCGGCTTTGACCCCTTGCTCTTTGATCAATTGAATCGTCCGATGCAAATGCGGGCATGCCTCCACATGGACGGAAATGAGATCGGCGCCGGCGTCGGCGAACGCCGGAATATAGCGATCCGGTTCGGCAATCATCAAATGGACATCGAGCGGAAGCTTCGTCACGGGGCGAATGGCGGCCACAACCGGCGGACCGATCGTCAAGTTCGGCACAAAGTGTCCGTCCATCACGTCAACATGAATCCAGTCGGCCCCGCCTTCCTCCACGGAGCGGATTTCTTCCGCCAAGCGGGCAAAATCGGCCGACAAAATCGATGGGGCAATTCGGATCATCGTTCAATACCTCGGCTTTCGTTCTTTCATTTCTGAAATAAAACTTAAATAATGGTCATAGCGGTACGGGGCGATGTCGCCGGCTGCCGCCGCCTCGCGCACCGCGCACTTCGGCTCGGCGACATGGAGGCAGCCGCGGAACTTGCAGTCCGCACCGTACACCCGAAATTCCGGAAAATAGTGCGGCAACTCATCGAGCGTCAGATGATCAAATTCCAAGGCGCTAAACCCTGGCGTGTCAGCGACAAGCCCGCCGGCCACCTCAAGCAGCTCGACATGGCGGGTCGTATGCCGTCCGCGCCCCAAATGGGACGAGATATCGCCGGTTTTTAAACGCAAATCCGGACGAAGCGCGTTCAGCAGCGATGACTTGCCGACGCCAGACTGCCCGGCGACGACCGAGACGCGGCCGCGAAGGCGCGCCGCCAGTTCATCGAGACCGCCCTTGGTCACCGCCGACGTTTCGATCACCTCATAGCCAATGCAGCGATAGTCGCGCACGTAACGGGCGATCGTCTCTTTCGTCTCGCCATCGAGCAAGTCCGTTTTGCTAATGACAATGATCGGCGTAATGTTCTTTGATTCAACGAGGACGAGAAAGCGGTCGAGCAGCTTCGCGCTGAAATCCGGTTGAACAGCAGAAAAGACCAAAATCGCTTGCTCGACGTTGGCGATCGGCGGCCGCACAAGCTCATTTTGCCGCTCGGCAATCTCCAAAATATAGCCTTCCGTTTCACTCGTTGCCTGAAAGATGACGCGGTCGCCGACAAGCGGCGTCACCTTTTGTTTGCGAAACACGCCGCGCCCCCGACATTGAAAGACGCGGCCTTCAGACAAAACGTAGTAAAATCCGCTTAATGCTTTCATGATTTGTCCTTCCGCCATAGCCTCACCTCTTTTTCTCATCGCCTTCTGGATAAGGAATCGATCCTTCCTCCTTCACCACCTGATTGACAATCACGCGATAGTAAGCCGCCTCGCCATAAGGAATGTGAAACTCCACCGTCTCCGTCACCGGTTTGGTCAATCGGTACGTTTTGTATGGCGTTGTCATATTATGGTTGGCATCTTGAATGTAGAGTTGCGCTTCCACCGTTTGCCCTTCTGCTGTCGGTTCGTACGGGATGGTAAGCTCTTTGATCACCGTTTTCGTCGGTTTTGGTTCCGGGCCGCGGGAAATGACGACCGTGACGGTGTCGCCTTTTTCCAACCGCTCTCCCGCCGCTGGGGTTTGCGATATAACGAGCCCCTCGGGCACCTCATCGGAATGCTCATACTTGATTTCGATGCGCAGCCCTTGGTCTTGGCCGTAATCGCGCACACTCTTTTCCGTATAGCCGGTCAAATCTTTGAGCGCCACTTTTTCCGGTCCGAGGCTGACGGTAAACATCACTTCGGTTTCATCCGGTACGACTTTGTCCCCGGCGTACGGGTATTGATCCAAAATCGTTCCTTCCGGCTTGTCGCTGTAGCGGCCGTTGCGCGTGATGCGAGAGAACCCTTCGGCGCGCAGCTCGGCCTCGGCCGCAGCGATGTCATCCCCAATAAAACTCGGAAATTCGATTTTCTTTTTTCCGGAGCTTTTATAAATGGTGACACCCGCCCCTTGTTTGACGGTCATACCGGCCTCCGGGCTCGTGCGCACCACTTTCCCTTCTTCGATCGTGTCGCTTTCGACATCAATCGTATCTTTGATCTCGAGGCCGAGCGCCGACAGCCGCTCAACCGCTTCATCATAATCTTTGTTGACGACGTTCGGCATCGTCACTTCTTTTGGAAAAACGAGGTCTGGAATCCACGTGAGCGCGCTCACAGCAGCGGCGCCAAGCAACAAAAGAATCGCCGCCAGCCAAGCGGCCCACTTCCACTTCCGTTTTCTGTTCGGCTTTGGCTGCTCGTCTTGTTGGGCCGATTCCGGCGCGGTTTTCTCAGCAGCAAACGTCTCCTGCGCGGACGCGGCGCTCTCTTTATCCTTAATAATCGGAACGGCTTTGGTCGCTTCCTCGCCGTCGTCGGGAATCGTAAATTTCGCCTCATTGCGCCGGCTTGGGTCGAGCGCCGTTCGGATATCTTCATTCATTTCCCGCGCCGATGGATAGCGATAAAACGGATCTTTGGCCATCGCTTTTAAAACGATATTCTCGACGCTTTGGGGAATCTCCGGATTCCACGCCCGCGGCGACGGCGTTTCTGCCTGCAAGTGCTTCAGCACGATGGACACGGCCGATTCGCCGGAAAACGGGAGCCGTCCGGTGAGAAGCTCAAACATGACGACCCCGAGCGAATAAATGTCCGACTTTTCCGTGGCGATGCCGCCGCGCGCCTGCTCCGGCGACAAATAATGGACCGAACCGAGCACGGAGTTCGTCTGTGTAATCGTTGTTCCGCTCATGGCCACAGCGATGCCAAAGTCCGTCACTTTCACACGGCCGTGCTCGTCAAGCAAAATGTTTTGCGGCTTAATATCGCGGTGAATGATGCCGTTCTCATGCGCGTGGGCGATCGCCGAGGTCAGCTGATCCATGATGCTAAGCGCCTGTTCGACCGGAAGCGGAGCGTGCTGCTGAATGTATTGCTTGAGCGTCGAGCCCTGCACATATTCCATGACGATATAATAGACGCCTTCTTCTTCGCCGACGTCATAAATGGAGACGATATGCTCATGGTTCAAGCTCGTCGCCGCCTGCGCTTCGCGGCGAAACCGCTTGATAAACCGGTCATCGTTGGCAAAATCAAGCCGGAGCACTTTGACGGCGACATCGCGCTCCAAAATGATGTCGCGCGCTAAATACACGTTAGCCATTCCGCCGCCGCCGATGAGGCTGATAATTTTATAGCGGTCATTCAGTCGTTTTCCAATGAGCACCATGATCACCCGCCTTCACGTTCCGCTGAAAAATCGATGACCGCCAGCGAAATGTTGTCTTCCCCGCCCCGCTCATTGGCTAGGTGGATGAGCGCCTCCGCTTTTTCCTCGAGCGTGCGGCCGCTTGTCAACGTATGGAGTAGGTCGGCTTCGGTCACTTTGTTGGACAAACCGTCCGAGCACAAAAGGAGCAAATCCCCCTCATCGATGGAAATCGTTTTGACGTCCAGCTTCACCATCGGCTCAGTGCCAAGCGCCCGCAAGAGCACGTTTTTGCGCGGATGATGCTCGGCGTCTTCCTTGGAAATTTGCCCGCTTTTGACAAGCTCGTTGACAAGGGAATGGTCATCCGTCAGCTGCTGAATTCCGCTTTGATTCAACAAATAGCAACGGCTGTCGCCGATATGGGCGATCGTGACAAACGCGTCGGCGCAAATCGCGCCGACGATCGTCGTCCCCATGCCTTGACATTCCGGATGCGAAAGCGCATGCCGAAACAGCTGGGCGTTGGCCGCCTCAATCTGCGTCTTGAGCCATTGCTCGGCCTCGGCCGGCGACGCAAGGCCGGGCGCTTCCTCCCACTGCGCCTGCAAATACGCCACCGCCATCGAGCTGGCCACATCGCCGGCTCGGTGGCCGCCCATCCCGTCGGCAACGACCGCTAAATATTGGCCGCTTTGATTGACAAACACACCGCCGCTGTCTTCGTTATGTTCGCGAATTTGCCCGATATCGGTTCGGAAAACGGCTCGCATCCGATTCACCTCGTCTCTTCTTTTCGCTCCTTCGCGCGAAGCTGTCCGCAGGCGGCATCGATGTCATGTCCGTGTTCGCGACGAATGGTCACGTTAATTCCATGTTTTTTCAACGCCCGTTCAAAGGCGAAAATTTGACTGCGCGGCGTGCGCACATAGTTGCGCTCCGGCACGTAGTTGACCGGAATTAAGTTCACATGGCATTTCAGCCCTTTGATCAGCTCAGCCAGCTGCTCCGCATGCTCAAGCTGGTCGTTCACCCCGCCGAACAATCCGTACTCAAACGTCACGCGCCGGCCGGTTTTTTCAATGTAATACCGAATGGCCTCCATCAACTTCGGCAGCGGATACGCCTTATTGATCGGCATAAGCTTCGTCCGCAGCTCAGTCGTCGGCGCGTGCAGCGAGACGGCGAAATTCACTTGCATCCCTTCATCGGCAAATTGGTAAATTTTCGGGATGATGCCGCTCGTGGAGACAGTAATATGACGAGCGCCGATGTTCAGCCCTTTCGGATGATTGACAATGCGCAAAAACGTCATCAGCGCGTCATAGTTGTCAAACGGCTCGCCGATGCCCATCACGACGATGCTGCTGACGCGCTCGCCTGTTTCATCGAGCGCCTTTTGCACTTGCACGACTTGGGCGACGATTTCGCCCGCCTCTAAATGGCGTTTCAGTCCGCCAAGCGTCGAGGCGCAAAACGTACAGCCGATGCGGCACCCGACTTGCGTCGTCACGCACACGGAATTCCCGTAGTTATGGCGCATGAGCACCGTCTCGATCGAATAGCCGTCATGCAGTTCAAACAAAAATTTGATCGTCCCATCTTTTGATGTCTGCTTCACAATCGTTTTCAATGTGGTGATGGAAAACGACGCGGCGAGCTGTTCGCGCAGCCGTTTGGGCAAGTTCGTCATCTCCGCAAAGTCGGTGACGCGCTTTTCGTACAGCCATTCGTAAATTTGTGTGGCACGAAACGGCTTTTCGCCGTGAGAGACAAGCCATTCTTTCAGTTCGTCAAGCGTCAGTGAATAAATCGACGGCAGCTGCGGCAACTGCTCTTCGCCGGTGGGCCGGCGGGCAGCTGGATGAACAATTTCCATTTTTTACACCTTCTTTCGTAACCGGGCGATAAAAAACCCGTCAGAATCAAAATGATGCGGCAGCAACTGAAGCATGCCGCCTTTCCCATGCGGCCGCACCGGTTCGGGCAGCCGTTCGAGGAGGCCAGCATCAAGGAAAAAGTCCGGATGGTCGGCCAAAAAACGGGTGATCGCGTCTTCGTTTTCCTCGCGCTCGACCGTGCATGTGCTGTAGACAAGCGCGCCCCCTTTTTTCAACAGCGGAGCGGCGGCCCGCAAAATGGCTTGCTGAATGTCGACAAGCGCCGCGACATCGTCTTTCCCTTTCGTATACTTGATTTCCGGCTTGCGGCGGATGACGCCGAATCCGGTGCACGGCGCATCGACTAAAATGCGGTCAAACGACTCGGGAGCGAACCGCTCGCCGAGCCGACGGCTGTCAAGAGCGAGCGCCGTGATATTGTCAAGGCCGAGCCGTTGCGCCTGCTGCTCAATGAGCTTCACTTTATGCTCGTGAATGTCGACGGCGACCACTTCGCCGCGGCCGTCCATCCGTTCGGCGATATGGGTCGTTTTCCCGCCCGGCGCCGCGCAGCAGTCGAGCACTCGCTCGCCGGGGGCCGGATCGAGCGCTCGGGCGACAAGCATCGAGCTTTCATCTTGAATCGTCAGCCAGCCGGCGCGAAACGCCTCCGTATGGGCTAAATTCCCTTTTTCCGCGCGAATGGCTTCCGGGGCGAGTTGACCTTGAACGGCCTTCACTCCTTCGCTGTCAAGCCGCTCAAGCGCCTCCTCTACCGTTGCCTTCAACCGGTTGACGCGGGCGGTCGATTGCGGCGGGCGCAAATTCGTCTCGCACATGCGCGCCGCCTCATCAAAGCCGTATTGTTCGATCCAGCGCCGGACGAGCCACTCCGGATGGCTCGTCGCGACGGCGAGCCGCTTTCCGGGATCGTGAATCGCATCAAGCGACGGCAGCCCCTCGCGGCCGATGGCGCGCAAAACGCCGTTCACGAGCGAAGCGATGCCGCGATGGCCGCGCCGCTTGGCGATTTCCACCGCTTCAAAAATGGCGGCGCGATCCGGAACGCGGTCCAAATAGACCATTTGGTACAAGGTCAGGCGAAGAAGCACCCGCACCCATGGCTCAAGACGGCGCGCCTTGCGCAAAAACGGCGTCAAATAATAGTCGAGCGTGTCGCGCCGCTGCACCGTGCCGTAGACGATTTCCGTCAGCAGCGCCGCATCGCGCCCGTCAAGGCGCCCTTTCCGGATGGCGTCATTCAGCTGCAAATGGCTGTAAGCTCCGTTTTGTTCGATAGCTAACAGCGTATCTAAAGCAAGTTCACGTACGTTCATTGTCCTCTCCTAGCTTCATGCCGACCGCCAGCCGGCTGCCGGCGCCGCGCAAAAACTCGCCGGCGGCCATCCGCTTTTTGCCGGCCGGCTGCAATTCAGTAATTTTAATGGCCGTCTCATTGCCGGTCGCAACGACGATGCCATCGTCCTCCAGCGCCACCATCGTCCCCGGCGGCGCTAGGCTTGGCGCCGGCACTTTTTCCCCCCACCAAATTTTCCAGACGTTCCCGCCGTAGGTCGTATACGTGACCGGCCACGGGCAGAAGGCGCGGATATGGTTGTAAATGGCCTCGCCCGGCTGCGTCCAGTCAATCCGCTCTTGTTCGCGCCGGATATTCGGGGCATAAGTCGCCTTCTCTTCGTCTTGCGGAACGGGCGTGACGGCACCTTCGAGCAAAAGCGGAAGCGTTTCTGATAATAGTTTCGCCCCGGCGGCGCTCAATTTATCATGAAGCGTGCCGACGGTATCGGTTTCTGCAATCGGCACCTCCACTTGCGCCAGCATGTCGCCGGCATCGAGCCGCTCGACCATGTACATGATCGTGACGCCCGTTTTCGTTTTTCCCTGCCAAATGGCGTAATGGATCGGCGCTCCCCCGCGCAGCTCGGGAAGAAGCGAGGCGTGAACGTTGATGCAGCCGTATTTGGGCGCATCGAGCAGCGCTTTCGGCAAAATTTGCCCAAACGCCGCCGTCACGATCAAGTCAGGCGCGAACGCCAGCACTTGTTCGTATTGTTCCGGGTCGCGAATTTTCGTCGGCTGCAACACCGGAATACCGTGCTTCTCTGCTTCTACCTTGACCGGTGGCGGAACGAGCTCGCGCTTTCGCCCTTTCGGCTTGTCCGGCTGGGTGACAACAGCTGCCACCCGATACCCGTCATCAAGCAGCTGCCGCAAAATCGGCACGGCAAAGTCAGGCGTTCCCATAAAGACAATGTTCGTCATTGGCATCTATCCTTCCAATTCTTCAAGATCGCAGTAACGGATCACTTTTGAGGTAAACAGCACGCCGTGCAAATGGTCGATTTCATGCTGAAGCGCGCGCGCCAAAAAGCCGGTCGCGGAGACAGTAAACAGGCGACCGCGCCGGTTTTGCGCCCGCACGTTCACGTACTCGGCGCGCGGCACTTCGCCAAACAGCCCTGGAAAGCTCAAGCAGCCTTCGACATCCACTTGTTCGCCGCGCGCCTCGACAATGACCGGATTGATGAGCTCAATCCGGCCGTGCTCATCGCCGACATCGACGACGGCCACCCGTTTGGCGATGCCGACTTGCGGGGCGGCTAGGCCAACCCCGTCTGCAGCCAGCATCGTCTCATACATATCGTCAAGCAGCCGACCGAGCTGGCGATCAAAGGCGGTCACCGGCGCGCACGGCTGTTCTAAAATCGGATTCGGATACGTCACAATCGGCAAAATCGACAACGCCATTCCTCCATTGTTCACATCATCATGTAAGGGTTCATATCGACGGTGATGGTGACGCCGCCATGGGCGGCATCCGTCTGATAACGGTCGATCACCGCTTTGAGCGCAGCTGACAAATTCGGTTCCCGCTTGTATTTTATCATGCATTGGTAGCGATATCGATCGTGAAGGCGGGCGAGCGGCGAAGCGACCGGTCCGAGAATGATCGCTTCGTTCGACAGCTGCTTGCGCAAATAGCCGGCGATTTTCTCCGCCGCTTTGGCCGCGGCCGGCGCTTCTTGATGAGCGGCCGTGATGAGCGTCAAATAGTAATAAGGCGGATAGCCGTGGGCTTTGCGCAGCGCCATCTCGCGCCGATAAAACGAACGGTAGTCATGGCGGGCGGCCAATTGAATGCTGTAGTGATCCGGCGTGTACGTTTGAATCACGACTTGGCCGGGCAGCTCGTGCCGTCCGGCGCGCCCGCTCACTTGCGTCAGCAGCTGGAACGTTTTCTCCGCAGCCCGGAAATCGGGCAGATGAAGCATCGTATCGGCGGCGAGCACGCCAACGAGCGTCACGTCAGGAAAATCAAGCCCTTTGGCGATCATTTGCGTGCCGAGCAAAATATCGGCTTCTTTCGCGGCAAAGCGGGACAACAGCTCCTCATGCGCCCCTTTCCGCCCGGTCGTATCGACGTCCATCCGGATGACGCGCGCCTTTGGCAACAACTTCGCCAACTCTTCTTCCACCTTTTGCGTGCCGGTGCCGAAAAAGCGGAGATGCTCCCCTCCGCACGACGGACAGCGAGGGACAAGCGGCTCTTCATGGCCGCAATAATGGCATTTCATCCGCTCTCCGGCGCGATGATACGTCAGCGAAATGTCGCAATGCGGACAACGGACGACATAGCCGCAGCTGCGGCACATGACAAACGTCGAATAGCCGCGCCGGTTTAAAAACAATACCGCCTGCTCCCCACGATCCAGCCGAAGGCGCAACTCATCAAGCAGCCGGCGCGAAAACATCGAGCGATTGCCGCTGCGCAGCTCCTCGCGCATATCGACCACATGAACGTCCGGCAAAGCGCGGTCGGCCACCCGCTCCGGCAGTTCGAGCAGCTCATACACTCCTTTGGCGGCGCGAGCGAACGTCTCGAGCGACGGGGTGGCGCTGCCGAGCACGACCGGACAGCCGTGGCGGCGAGCGCGGTAAATGGCGACATCGCGGGCATGGTAGCGCGGCATCTCCTCTTGCTTGTAGCTCGTCTCATGCTCCTCATCGATAATGATCATCCCTAAGTTTTCAAACGGGGCGAACACCGCCGAGCGCGCGCCGACGACAAGCTGCACCTCTTTGCGATGAATTTTCCGCCATTCGTCATATTTTTCGCCGACCGACAAGCCGCTGTGAAGCACCGCTACTTTCGGGCCGAACCGGCTTTTGAAGCGCTCAACCATTTGCGGCGTCAGCGAAATTTCCGGCACGAGCACGATCGCCTCTTTTCCTTGGCGCAACACTTCCTCGATCGCCTGCATATACACTTCCGTCTTTCCGCTGCCGGTGACGCCGTAAAGCAAAAACGTGCGATGTTCCCCGGCGCGCACTGAAGCGGTGATCTTCACCAACGCTTGCGCCTGCGCTGGGGTGAGCGCCAGCGGCTCGCTCGGCTGAAACGTGCGATGCGCATACGGATCGCGATACACTTCGACATCGCGAACAACAGCCAATCCTTTCTCCACAAGCGCCTTCAGCGGGGCAGAGGAAATGCCGAGTGTTGCTTGCAGTTTGGCAATGGGGACCGCTTCCCCCCGCTTGAGCAAAAACGACACCACTTCCTTTTGCCGCGCCGGCAGCGAATGAAGCGCCTGTTCCGCCTGTTCGGCCGAAACGGCAAGAGCGGCGGACTTCACCGTTTTCTTCCCCGCTTTGTCTTTCACGTTGTAAACGGCTTCGAGCACGCCTTGTTGCACCGCTTTTTGCGCCGCGCGCCATAAACCGGCGGCCTCAACCTCGTTCCACGCCACTTCCGTCCTTCCGGCAACCAGCGACTTCAACTCATCGGGAAGCTCGCCCCGTCTCTCCTCTTCTGCCAAACGGAGCACCTTCTCATATTTCGCTCGCATCGCCGCCGGCAGCATCGCCTGATAGGCGGAGATGGCAAAACAAAGCGTCGTTTCCGTCAAATGGCGGCCAAGATCAAGCAGCTCGCCGTTTAACACCGGCACGACATCAAGCACCTCTTCAATCGCCTTCAATGACTCGATCTCAGAATGATCTTTTACGTCCACAACAAACCCTTGCAATCGCCGCGCCCCAAACGGCACCGTCACCCGCATGCCCGGCTGAATCACGCCGCGCCAGCGTTCAGGAATCAAGTAGTCAAACGGACGGTCCGTCTGCCGTGTCGGAACGTCGACAATGACCGATGCCACTTTCATTGAATCCCCTCGATATAGGCATGAATTTCTTTTAAAATTTCCACCGCCGCCTCACGCTTGGACAGTAGAGGCAACCGGCGGACGGCGCCGTCACGGCGGAAAATGGTGACGATGTTCGTATCGCCGGCAAACCCCGCTCCCTCTTCGGTGACATCGTTGGCGACGACCAAGTCAAGCCGCTTTTCTTCCAGCTTTTTTCGCGCGTACTGTTCAAGATGGTCCGTCTCGGCGGCGAAACCGACTAAAATCTGGCTTGTTTTTCGCTCACCAAGCGCTTTCAAGATGTCCACGGTCCGCTCCATCTCGACCACATAGTCCCCTGGCTGCTTTTTGATTTTGGAGGCCGCCACATATTTGGGCCGATAATCGGCGACCGCCGCCGCTTTGATCACAATGTCCGTATCGGCAAAGCGGGACGACACGGCTTCATACATTTCTTCCGCCGATTCGACCATCACCGTCTCGACGCCATCCGGCGCAGAAAGCGCCGTCGGACCTGAAACAAGCGTCACCGAGGCGCCAAAGCGAGCCGCCGCTTCAGCGATGGCATAGCCCATTTTGCCGCTCGAATAATTGGAAAAATAGCGGACCGGATCAAGCCGCTCCCTTGTCGGCCCAGCGGTGACAAGGATGCGCCGACCGCGAAACAGCGGCGGATCATCAGCGAAAAACCGCTCGATATGGGCGATGATTTTCTCCGGCTCCTCCAGCCGCCCTTTGCCGATATAGCCGCACGCCAAATAGCCTTCCGACGGCTCGATAAACCGGTAGCCGAATTGGTAGAGCCGCTCGATGTTGGCTTGGACGGCCGGATGCTCGTACATATGGACGTTCATCGCCGGAGCGATCCAGACGGGCGCTTTCGTCGCCAAAATCGTCGTCGTCACCATATTGTCAGCGAGGCCGGCAGCCAGCTTGGCGATCGTATTGGCCGTCGCCGGAGCGACGAGAACGAGGTCGGCCCAATCGGCCAAATCGATATGAGCGATAACGGCCGGATTGTTTTCCGTGAACGTGTCGACATACACTTCTTGACGCGACAATGCTTGAAACGTCAGCGGCGTAATGAATTGGCACGCCCCTTCGGTCATGATCACTTTCACTTCGGCGCCGCGCTGGGTGAGCTGGCTGGTGAGCACCGCCGCCTTATAGGCCGCGACCCCTCCGGTGACGCATAACAAAATATGTTTTCCCCTAATCATCTCGGCCACCTCTCCATCTTAAAAAAATAACAACCTAACAGCTAGGTTGTTATTTTTCTTCCACTAATTCGACCTTGTCGCTGGCGATCTCTTCAAGCGCTTGGCCGACGAATTTTTTCGACACCGGCTTTTTCACCGTCAGCTCCGCGCCGTCTTGAAGCTCGCGCGCCCGCTTGGCCACCACGGTGACGAGCTTATACTTTGAATCGACTTTTTGCATCAGCAAATCGATGGAAGGGTACAACATCGTCATTCCACCTCCAACATTCGTTTATAGCGTTTGGCGACGCGCTCACGCCGACAATGCTCGGCGATGACGATCGCCTTGATCCGGTCGCAGGCGAGCTCCACTTCATCGTTCTCCACGACGTAGTCATACTCGTCCATCATTTCTAGCTCCTCCCTCGCCGCCCGCAGCCGGTTTTCAATCAGCTCTTTCGATTCGGTGCCGCGCCCGACGATCCGCTTCTCAAGCTCCTTGAGGCTTGGCGGCGCGAGGAAAATGAAGAGCGCTTCCGGAAACGCCCGCCGCACTTTCATCGCCCCTTGCACTTCGATCTCCAAAAACACGTCTTTCCCTTCGGCGAGCGTTTTCTCCACGTAGTCGATCGGCGTGCCATAGTAGTTGCCGACGTATTCCGCCCACTCGAGCAGCTTGTTTTCGCGGATCATTTGTTCAAACTGCTCGCGCGTGCGGAAGAAGTAGTCGACCCCTTCCACTTCGCCTTCGCGCGGCTTACGCGTCGTGACCGACACCGAATAATGAAGACTGATGTCCGGCCGCGAAAACAGCGCTTTGCGCACCGTTCCTTTGCCGACGCCGGACGGCCCTGACATGACGATCAATAGTCCCCGTTCGTTTTTCAACGTCCCAAACCCTGCCCTTCCTCGGAAAAATCATCGCTTCCGTATAAACGATTCGCCACCGTTTCCGGCTGCACGGACGACAAAATGACGTGATCGCTGTCCATGATGATGACGGCGCGCGTCCTCCGCCCATGCGTCGCGTCAACGAGCTTGCCGTTTTCCCGCGCATCCTGAATGATCCGCTTAATCGGCGCCGAATCGGGGCTGACAATCGTAATGATGCGGGCGGCCGACACCATGTTTCCATACCCGATATTAATAAATTTGACCATGACACGCCCACCTGCCATCTTTCCTATTGTTGCCGCCGGCAAGCCCGTTTAAACGGTTATTCGATGTTCTGCACTTGCTCGCGCATTTTCTCCAGCGCGCTTTTGATTTCGACGGCTTGCGCGGCAATGAAGCTGTCGTTCGCCTTGGCGCCGATCGTGTTCACTTCCCGGTTCAGCTCCTGCACCAAAAAATCGAGCTTCCGCCCAACCGGTTCGTCCATTTCTAAGGCGTCCGCCATTTGCGCCAAATGGCTGCGAATGCGTTTCAACTCCTCATGAATATCCGCCTTTTCGGCAAACAGCGCCACTTCGGCGAGCAAGCGCGCTTCATCGATCGGAGCAGGCGCCCATTCGCGCAGGCGGCGCTCAAGCCGCTCGCGATATTGTTCAGCGACAAGCGGCGCGCGCTGCTCAATGGCGACAACGCTCGCTTCAATTTCTCGGAAACGCTCCCGCAAATCGGCAGCGAGCGCCTCCCCTTCGCGCCGGCGCATAGCGGCAAGCGCCTTGGCCGCCTCATCGACCGCTGCCAACAGCAGCGGCTCAACCTCTTCATTGCCGCTTTCCTCTTCCATCACTTCCACGACTCCGTCCAACCGAAACAGATCGGCTGCCGTCACGCCGCCGTCTAGAGCGAACCGCCTTGCTGCCTCTTCGCAGCCGGCGCGATACTGCGAAAGCAGCTCCCAATCGATATGTATGCGCCGCTTGACCAGCCCGTCGCCGGCGATCGTGACGAACACTTCCACTTTTCCGCGCCGCACGTACGATGAAATTGCTTTTTTTATTTTATCCTCAAACACGAGCCATTGTCTAGGGAGGCGGATGGAAATTTCGCAAAACCGATGGTTGACGGATTTCATTTCCACCGCCACCGTCAAACGGTCTGTTTTTTTCGTGCTCGCCCCAAAACCTGTCATGCTGTAAACCATGCCATCACATCCGTTGCTGTCATGATGAAAAAGAAAAGGTCATAGAGCTTGCCTCTATCACCTTTTTCATTATACCATAATCACGTTTTATTTTCTCGCCCGAAACGAGCCAGCAAACAAAAATGTCGGCAAGGCGGACAGACCGACGATGAGCAGCCAATCGACCGCGGCGAGCGGCTTCGTATGGAACACCGCAGCGAGCGGCGGATAGTAGATGACAACCAACAGCAAGGCAAGCGACACGGCCACCGCTGCGACAAGATACATGTTCCCGAATGGACTGCGGTCAAAAATCGAACGATCGCAGCGGCAGTCAAACACATGGATGAGCTGCGCCAGCACCAACGTCGCAAACGCCGCCGTCTGGGCGTAAACGAGATCCTCGCCGCTCCGTTCATAGGCCGTCAAAAACGCGGCCAACGTCACCGCGCCGATCAAAACGCCGCGGCTTATGATTTTCCAGCCGAGCCCACGCGCGAACACCCCTTCATCGGGGCGGCGCGGCGGCCGCTTCATCACGTTTTCTTCCGGCCGGTCGAGCCCGAGCGCCATCGCTGGTAAACCGTCGGTGACAAGATTGACCCACAAAATTTGAATCGGCACGAGCGGCAGCGGCAACGCCAGCAACATCGCAAACAACATGACAAGAATTTCCCCGACGTTCGAGGCGAGCAAGTAACGGATAAACTTGCGAATGTTTTCGTAAATGTTGCGCCCTTCTTCAATCGCAGCCTCAATCGTCGCAAAGTTGTCATCCAACAAAACGAGCGACGCCGCCTCTTTCGCCACTTCTGTCCCCGATCGGCCCATGGCGACGCCAATATCGGCTGCTTTCAGCGCAGGCGCATCGTTTACCCCGTCCCCGGTCATCGCGACGATATGGCCGCGCCGTTTGAGAGCGTTGACGATTTTCAGCTTATGCTCCGGAGCAACGCGGGCGAACACGTAAATGTCATCGACGGCGCGTTCCAACTCATCGACCGATAACTTCGAAAGCGTCGCCCCGTCCATCACTTGGCCGCCGGGCGGGAGCACGCCCAGCTGTTTGGCGATGGCGGTGGCGGTCAACACGTGGTCACCGGTGATCATCACCGTTTTCATGCCCGCTTCTTTGCAGCGCGCCACCGCTTGCTTCACCTCAGGCCGCGGCGGATCGATCATGCCGGCGACGCCGAGGAACCGCAGCTTTGTTTCCGCCTCCTTCTCCGACCCGATCCGTTCTGTCTCCGCAAGCGGCCGGTACGCGACGGCAATCGTGCGCAAGGCGGAAGACGCCATCTGCCGAATCGCCTTCTCAATCGTCTCTTTCCAAGCCGGCGTCAGCACCTGTTCGCGGCCGTTCCATTCAAGGCGGTCCGCCCGCTCAAGCAGCACATCGGGCGCCCCTTTTGTCACGACCAATCGGCGGCCGTTTCGGTCGCGAACGATCACCGTCATCATTTTTCGCTCCGAATCAAACGGAAACTCCTGCTCGACCGTATACTCGCGCCAAACCGTCCCTTTCGTCAATCCCGCTTTCGCCGCCGCGACGAGCAGCGCCCCTTCGGTCGGATCGCCGTCGACATAGCGCCGCCCGTTTTCCTCTTTCAACTCCGAACGATTGCAAAGCACCGCCATCGTCAATAGGCGGGCGATCTCGGGAACGCGGGTTGGATCCACCGCCCGGCCCCGTTCGGAAAACTCGCCGGCCATGTCAAAGCCAACGCCGCTGACCGCAAATGTCCGTCCGCCTGCCCATACTTGCGTGACAGTCATCATGTTTTCCGTCATCGTCCCCGTTTTGTCGGAACAAATGACCGAAGCGCAGCCGAGCGTTTCCACCGCCGGAAGCTTGCGGACGATGGCGTTTCGTTTGATCATCCGCTGCACGCCAAGCGCCAAGACGACCGTCACAATGGCCGGCAACCCTTCCGGAATAGCGGCAACAGCGAGCGATACGCCGGCCAAAAACATTTCATATACGTCGTGTCCTTGAGCGACCCCGACGGCCACCACCATGGCCGTCAGCGCTAAGGCGACGACCAGCAAAATTTTCCCAAGCTGCTCGAGCCGGCGCTGAAGCGGGGTTGCTCCCGCATCCGCCTCTTCAAGCATCGTCGCGATTTGCCCCATCGCCGTTTTCATCCCCGTGGCGATGACAATCCCGATCCCATTCCCTCTTGTCACCAGCGTCCCCATAAACGCCATATTGTGCAAATCACCTAACGACGCCTGGGCGGTGCGCAGAGGGGCAGCCGATTTGGCCACCGGCACCGATTCGCCCGTCAGCGCCGACTCCTCAATTTCCAAGCCGGCCGCCTCAATCAAACGGACGTCGGCCCCGACCCGGTCGCCGCTTGCCAGCCGCACCACATCGCCGACAACAAGCTCGCGCGCCGGGACTTTCACCCACTCCCCGCCGCGCAGCACCACCGCTTGCGGCGCCGACAACCGTTTTAAAGCAGCGAGCGACTTTTCCGCCCGCCGCTCTTGAATAAACCCGAGGATGGCGTTCATGATCACGATGACGACAATCGCCACCGCATCGACGTACTCGCCCAAAAGCGCCGAAATCACCGTTGCCAACAGCAGCACCAACACCATAAAATCTTGAAACTGGCGAAAAAAGACGACGATGGCTGACTCCTTCTTCCCTTCCGCCAGCTCATTGTACCCGAACTGCCGCAGCCGCTTTTCCGCCTCGGCTGCGGTAAGCCCGGTCTTGACGTTCGTCTTCGTTTCGTGCGCGACATCGCTGGCCGCGAGCGTATGCCACTGCATTAGTCTCCCCTCCATCTCTCCGTCTTTTCAGCGCACTGTTTCCGCTTTTCTATGCTTATTCACTCCTGTCCAAAAAAATGATCGATTGGGCGGCATAAACAAACGACTGAAATCGCTTTGCCGCGCATTTCCTTTTTATATAACCGTTTGGATGAACATCGCCCTTCATCCCCCGAAATGTTCGCAAAAATGTTCAACAGAGCGGATCTATGGTAAGATCGAAGTAGTAACGAAACAAATAGAAAGGTGTTTTCCATGTCGTTTGACGGAGTGTTTACGTACGTTATTGTCGGGGAACTCGAAGAGGCGCTTGCGGGCGGGCGGATCACAAAAATTCACCAGCCGTCGGCGCATGAGATCGTCATGCTCGTGCGCGCCCGCGGCCGTAACCATAAAGTGATGCTGTCGGCGCATCCGACGTACGCACGCGTCCATTTGACAAACGAAACGTACGACAACCCGCCCGAGCCGCCGATGTTTTGCATGCGGCTGCGCAAACAGTTGGAAGGAAGCATCATCGAAACGGTCCGCCAAGTCGATTTTGACCGCATCATCACGATCGACACAAAGGGACGCGACGAACTCGGCGACGTGCAAACAAAGCGGCTCATCATCGAAGTGATGGGTCGCCATAGCAACATCATCCTCGTTGAGGCATCGACCAACACGATCATCGACAGCTTGAAACATTTGCCGCCGTCCGTCAACCGCTACCGGACGGTGCTCCCGGGGCACCCGTACGTCGCCCCGCCGACGCACGGCAAGCTGAACCCGCTTGAGGCGACGGAAGAAACGGTGCTGAAAAAACTGGATTTTCACGCCGGCAAGCTCGCCCATCAGCTCGTTTCCGCCTTCAGCGGCCTTTCACCGCTGTTCGCCAACGAGGTCGTCTTCCGCGCCGGGCTCGCCAACCGGGCGACGCTGCCGAAAAGCTTCCTCGCGCTCATCGATGACGTCCGGCACCGCCGCTTTGCCCCGATGATGTACACGAACGGGGAAAAAGAATGGTTTTACGTGTTGCCGCTTACGCACATAAAAATCGAAGGCCAACCGTTTGCGAGCGCCAGCGAGCTGCTCGACCGCTTTTACTTCGGCAAAGCCGAGCGCGACCGCGTCAAGCAGCAAGCGCATGACATCGAGCGGCTCATGGCGAACGAAAAAGCGAAAAACGAAAAAAAGCTCCTCAAGCTCGAACAGACGCTCGAAGAAGCCAAAAAAGCCGACGTTTACCGACTGTACGGGGAGCTGCTCACCGCCCATTTGTACGCCATCAAGCGCGGCATGACGGAAATCGAAGTCACCAACTACTATGATGAAAACGGCGGCACGGTCACGATTCCGCTCGACCCGCAAAAATCGCCGTCGGAGAACGCGCAACAGTACTTCCAAAAATACCAAAAAGCGAAAAACTCGCTCGCCGTCGTGCAAGAACAAATCGAGCGGACGAAAGAAGACATCGCCTATTGCGACACGATTTTAAGCCAGCTCGAAACCGCCTCGCCGAAAGATGTCGAGGAAATCCGCGACGAGCTCATTGAACAAGGCTACTTGCGCCCGCGCACGGCGAAAGGAGCGAAAAAGCGCAAACCAACCGTGCCCGAGCTGGACCGCTACATCGCCAGCGACGGCACGGAAATAGTGGTCGGCAAAAACAATAAACAAAACGACTATCTCACGACCAAACTCGCCCATAAGGACGAGGTTTGGCTGCATGTGAAAAACATTCCCGGCTCGCACGTCGTCATCCGGAGCAAGCAGCCGTCTGACGGGACGCTCTTGGAAGCGGCGAACCTGGCCGCCTACTTCAGCAAAGCCCGCCACTCCGGCTCCGTGCCGGTCGATTACACGCGCGTCCGCTACGTGAAAAAACCGAGCGGCGCCAAGCCAGGGTTTGTCATTTACGAAAACGAACAAACGCTCTACGTCACACCGGACGAAGAGCTCGTCCGCGCCATGAAACAGCGGCAAAAAGAACACGCGGCGAAACAGCCGTAAACAAAGAATGTCCCTATAGCCATGATTGTCTTGATATGGTAATGTTTCTACTTGAGAAACGATTCCGAGAAGCGGTTGCGCGAGTAAATCCGCCACATCTCGGCTGAGACTTTTTTCAACGTTCGGGCCCCGGCGTCGATTCGTAGCATAAACCATCCCGCCGCTACGGGGAGCGGCGGGCTCTATTCGTTCCCGCGCGTTATTTCACCTGTACGACAATGGAGCCCGGCAGCCAGTCATGACGAATCACCATGATCAGCTGCTCCGCACTCTTTGGCACTTCAAACCTCACATTTCGCACCCTTGCGACAAAAATTGGGAGGATTTTTTGTTTCCATTGTCGAATGGATCCTTCACATCCAAGGAAAGCAAAGAAGTTTCTACACCATGAGCATTCAAATCCGTGCCATTTATGGTGGTTGTCATTTAGAATAAGTATCCTGTTCAAAGATCTTAACCTTCCTCAGTTGATGGATCATCTCGTTCCCGTGGCTCCACAATGCCAAACTCGAGCCAGCGATATCGTCAAACTAATCATTCTGGATATCTTGAGCGACCCCGGCAAGCGCTTGTTCATGGGGAACAATGGGCGCATGACATCGATTGGCCGAAGCGGATTCGGCCAGGGCTGGAGCCGTCTTGGTTCAACGACGATGCCATCGCGCGTCATTGGGATCGACGGTATGAGGCGAATCTCCATCAAGCCCTTTCGTCTTGCCTCGTGCAGATCGACAAGAAAGAAGGCCTTCTCTTCGCGTCTTCCACGCCAATGCGACGAACAAAACCGTTTACGGCGCGTATGAATCGGGGGGTGGGGACAATCGCTGCTTGACGGCAGCGCTGGTGGATATTTGGTCCATCACGCCCACATTCTCGCATTTACGGGATAGAGCTCCCGCTTGCGGTACGCGCTTTCTGCCGTTCAGTCGCCCCGCCCCCTTCCCACTCGACTGAAAGATAAATTGATGGAGCAGGCAAGCCTATGTATTTTTTTGCAATTACCTGAATTTTTTGTTTACAAGAAACAAGGAGTTTTAGGTATAATAAGGTTAAGTAGGGAAAATAGTAAAGTGGACCAAAGTGGCTAAAACTGCGGTTAGTGAAATTGAATTATCATCTGATTCGATGAATGTAACCGCTTCTTCTCTGTCTTCAAGTAGTGCATATAGGATTGTTACTAATACAGGGACAATGTGGGTTCTTGGGATTCCTGTTACGGAATATGTTATTGAAGGTAAATACTATTACAATAGTGATGGAGTAACTTCAGTGATTTATACAAAGGCTTATGTCAGTCATAATTATAATCCTGCTGTTGTTACTGATAAAGTGTGGGAAAGTGGATATGTTAGCAATAAAAAATATTATGGAGATGCTATGTTTTACTATAAAATTGGCTTGGGCTCAATAGGTCTTGGGCAGTTAGGGAATGTATATATTGGTGTTGTTGGGAATAAAAACGGAGTAGAGAGCGGATATTTTTACACTAAATAATATTTTTTGCTTCTTTACCAAAAGCTTATGCTTCCAAAAACTAACAAACTAATATTTTGGCATATACTTGTTCAGACAAGTGTATCATTTATCAAGTGCGTGTTGCGGTGATGAACCTATTTTTGGGGGGAGTAATGTTGAAAAAAAATGGATGGTTATACTCCTTTCAGTAATATCACTATTTTTAGTATTGATGGCTTTAGGTATATATGCTTTCTATTCTGTTAAAGGATAATCGTAAATTATCACTTTACCCGTGGTGCTGTTGAGCATTAGAACTCAACTAGCCCGAGTGTGGCCAGTGAATAGGCTAACCATATGCCGTCGAGCGCTACGTCAAATCCGATCATGGAATTCGCTCGAATCTCTGTAATCCGGTATTGGTCAACCAGAACCAAGAACACCGTCCGATCATTTTTACGTTTTGGTTGGATCCACTTCTCCCATGCCCCGGACGGGTGATGGTTCTGGTTTTTTCGAGACGGAGTCCAAAGCGCCATTGGGTATGCTTCGTATAGCCTTTTTTGCCAGTCGCGTCTAATGAACCCCTTGTCCCCGAGGTGATAGGGATGAGGAATTTGGATTATCACGCTTTCGGCTGCGATTCGATCGCGGCAGGAGGCTTCCGTCACCACATATCCCATTGGCAAACCTTGATCGGTCAATTGAAGGTGCAGTTTCCATCCGCCGTACCATTGCTTTTTTTGAAGCGCAATACGACGCTGTGTCCTTTCCGAGAGCGAAGAAGCTCCAGTCCGGAAGAGATGTCTTGTTGAGATTCCGCGATGCTGGATACGCAGGCGAACAGCACCACGGCCCCATACCGTTTCACCACCAGAACGTGGCGAACACGGTACCACCTGGCTTCAGCTGGTCTTTGGCCTGTCGGAAAACGCATTCGATCGTCCAGCGGTGGGCGTAGTAACCATGAGGCATGAACCTCCTTGTGGGTAGTTGGTGGTACATCGATTCTAACCAAGGAATCGGGTTCATGTCTCCTTTTTTATTTGTTTGTAAATTTATGTTAGCGAATTTGCTCATCTACAGGAGATTATAAAGAAGTCGCTACTGTATTAAAATATCTAAGGAAAAAGCCGGTGAGTTTATTAACTAACAACCCACTAAAAATTAAGAAGATGAAAGAGTATGGTATTAATATTTTAGAGAGCATTCCAATCTATGGTGATATCACAAATGATAATTTTAAATACTGTAGATGAGCATTTTTCATTACAATAATTTCCATGCCCTAAGAGACAAACAGGGTACCCCTTAGGCGACATGGAGCTGTTTTTTGATCACATCAATGGGAATCTCTTGCTTCGCGGCATCGTAGATGAACTCGACGATGCTGTGCCCTTTCCGAGACCGAAGAAGCTCCAGGCCGGAAGAGAGGTCTTGTTGAGATTCCGTGATGCTGTATACGCAGGCGAACAGCACCACGGCCCCATACCGTTTCACCACCAGAACGTGGCGAACACGGTACCACCTGACTTCAGCTGGTCTTTGGCCTGC